>JAUNIR010000250.1 GCA_030523345.1 Lachnospiraceae bacterium | reverse complement strand
TTAAAACCTGCTAACAAAAGTCAAGCATAATTTTGACTTTCATAGCAGGTTTTTTGTCTCATTTTATCTCACTTCAAAAAGGCTTGCCTTTTAGCAAACCTCGCGTGCATATTCCTTTTTCTTGTTTAGCCATTGTATATTTCCATTACTCTGGCATAATAGATTCGCAGGAATTTATTCAGTCCAGCCATTTTGGCAACTTTTTTAGGTTTTCCTTCTGCTTCCTTTTTCAGAATATACCTGTATACAGCTCCATCTTTTGGCTCAGTGTGTGTCTTCAGAACTCTCATTAGTTCATACCCTGTCTTACGTATGGCGGAAGAGCCTCTTTTAGTCATGCTCCGGTTCGTACCAATAAATTGCCCGGATTCATATGGAGGAGGGTCTATGCCGGCATAAGCTATTAAGGCTTTGCTGTTATGAAACCTTCTTACGTCTCCTATGTCTGCGATAAGTTTAGGTGCAAGTATATCCCCAACTCCTCCCATGGATCTCACCACAGAATATTCAGGCAAGGTCTTGGCGATTTCCTGCATTCGTGATAATATTGTACTAAGAGTTTCATCGACTCTTCTCAGGACTTCTACGGCCTGAATGACCAGCATTTTAGTGGTTTGATCTGCTGGTAACGTGGGGATGCCATCCTTAGCCATGGAATAGATCTTAGCGGCTTTGTTCTGGTTTGGATGGTATCCTTTTTTTCTGGCCCAGTTCAGATAGCTCTCAACGAATTGTCTTTCTGATTTCTTGCAGATATTATCGTAATGCCAGTATTTTTCTACAAAATCCGCAAGTTTATCCTTTCCGTTTTCAGGATTCCAGCTGTTGAACTGGTTCTTGATTCCAGGCATTGCATAATCAAGAACATGTGTCAGCTCTTGTAGTGATGCAACATGAAGTCTCATATAATGCCGATATTGCCGGCTTAATATCGATAGCTCATTGTATTTGTCTTCAGATGCAACGAAGTCTTTAAGAGCATACCAGTGTTCAATACCATAATTGGCTATGGCTATCGAATCCGCTTTATCCGTCTTCACTTTGCGCAGTCCCTGTGACCTGTACTGTTTCATCTGATATGGATTTATGACAGACACGAATAGCCTGCTTTCTTTCAGATATGTCAGTACTGGCAAATGGTATATTCCTGTGGCTTCCATAACCACTTTGACATCATCATTCAAACCGTTAATGACCTTCACCAAATCCTTTAATTCTGACTCAATATGCGTTACCTCCATAGGCCCGACAATGATTTCTCCATATGGTTTGATCATACAGACAGTACTTTTACCTTTAGAAACATCGATTCCAACACTTACCATAACGAACCTCCTTCGTGATTTGATTTGCAGTTGTTTCCATCCGCACTCATTACAACTCATTTTAGTTCGTTACGCGAGAGTTCTTCCCAACCTGCTTAAACGAGTTCGTATAACAAGGGGATGGCTGACAGTTTTAATGACGGATGCAAGACCCATAAAAGCGCACGCCAGACCAACTGTTTCCCTCATTATACAAAAACAAGTGCAGCTACAGATATACATATCTGTCAACTACACTTCTATGGTACTAAAAGCACTCCAGGCTGATGCTTGAAGTGCTCTCTTTTTGATGATACCCACACGA
>JAUNIR010000089.1 GCA_030523345.1 Lachnospiraceae bacterium | reverse complement strand
CAAAGAGTAAAGAGAAGTCATAGAATCATCTGGGCGATTAATGTTATAAATGCACTACTTATTCTATCAATGGTAATGGATTCACGGTAATATCCATGTGTTTTTAAGATACGTTCCTCTACTACAAAAGCAATTATAAATAAAACCGACGTTGCAGGAAGGATGAAACGGTAGAACCTTTTAAGAAAAGTCACAATTGAATTTTTAAATCTTGCAAAAAGAAGCCCCATTATGAATACAACAGTGGAGTTATACCACCATTCACCATAGAAAGGTCTGTCACCAATGTCACTGTGGTCGTGTCCGAGTCCATAAGAATAGCGGATTAGTAACACTGTGAAAATACATAGGAGAATCAGCGCAAAATCTTTATTTTTTATAAATCTAAATAAAATATAGAAGGCTATATATAAGAAAAACACTTCCACAATATACCAGCCATTGCCGTTTAGAAGAACAAATCCGAAAATCGCCCTAACCACATCTATAGGCATTGTAGGAATGTGACTGTAAAATACCCTAAAAAGAACACAAAGAATATTAGCTGTTAAGAATGGTACAAGTACTGTTGATAGACGGTGTCTTAGAAAAGTACTGAGATAATTCGGATTATTTGTTACGCTTACGATAAGTCCATATCCTGTGAAAAAGAAAAATATAGACGTAAAAAGAATTCCCATGGAACTCAATATAGTAATAGGTCCACGGTAAATACTGCCATATGAGCTTATATGTTGGGTCAAATGATGAAGAATGACGCCAAGACAGGCAACTGCCTGAAGCATTTTGGCTTGCGAAAGTTCCCACATTACAGGAGAATACTCTTCTGAAGAGTTTGTACCTGAATAAAAGACAGACTTATAGAATGTAATAAATAATAGAAGAGCAGGAAATATTAGTAGTGTGAAGTCAATTACTCTTATATTCATATAACCTCCATTCGAGTAAGCCTAATTCTATGATATAATAAATAAATAAAAAAAAATATATGTCCGAACAAATTATACTATTCATTTATTGTTTAGTTGTTTTTATAAGAAAGGAGTACGAAATGGATAAGATTTGGTCATCAAGAAAGAGATGGGTATTCTTCGGATTACCGTTTACATTTACAGAATATACACTCACAAAGGAAAAACTTCTTGTTGATAGCGGATTTTTAAACAAGAAGGAGGAAGAAGTAAGGTTATACAGAGTACTTGACCTTTCACTTACGAGAAGCCTTGCACAGCGTATTTTTGGGCTTGGAACAATTATCTGTAAGACATCAGATAAGAGCTTACCTATATTAGAAATCGTTAATATTAGAAACTCAAAAGAAATTAAGGAACAGTTATCAGCTCTTGTAGAGGAAGAGCGTGTTAATAAGAGAGTTTCCATGAGAGAGTTCTCAGGTGCTAATGACTTTGACGACATGGATGACAATAACGATGACACATCAGAGAATCTGTAAGTTAAAGTTATAAAGTTGATTTACGATACATAGGAGATAAATGCTGGGTTTAAGGAAGTAATATAATCTTAAATCCAGTATTTTTATGTACAAATTAAATCATTATATTGGGGCAAATTATGAAATTTCTCGGGTTACAATTCATCAAATTAAGTGCTTCTATATCTTATAAAAAGAGGATATGCGAAAAATAATACCGAAATAATGAAAAATAGTGGCTGAAATATGTATAATTGTGAAATATAATCACAATAAACGTTGCGGCAAGAAATGACGGCAAATGAAAAATAGTGGCCCTAACCAATTGAATGGAGAATCTATGGCAGACATACGCGAAGACGGATCTGAAATATTTCATTACGATATTCCGGATTTCCCACTATCGATTAAGCATAATTATATACCGGCAAATGTTGTTTTGACTGATTTGTCGATTCACTGGCATGAGGACATTGAAATAACATATGTTGTTTCGGGTAGTGTCTATCATCAGCTTAACGGCAAGAGAGTGAAGATTTCAGCAGGAGAAGCAATATATATAAATTCAAAACAGCTACATTTAATAGAACCTCATGACGAGGACTGTGAGCTTTATTGCCTTATATTCCATCCAATGCTTTTATGTGCTTCTAACTATGTATCAACGAAATATGTATTACCAATCGTGGAAAATGAGAATTTGGATTATTTCTTTTTGACAGATAGTAATGCAGATCATAAAGAGGTGCTGGATGCAATTATTAAGATTCATAGCTTAGAGGAAGATGAAGCATTTGAATTAAAGACTTTGAAGATATTAAACGAATTGTGGATTTCTTTATATGGTTTTTTGCCTAAAGCAGAGGCCAGTGGACAATACGTAAACGAAGATCTTCATAAAGTACAGAAAATGCTAGCCAAAATACACAATTGTTATTATGAGGAACTAAGTCTTGAGGATATATGTAGCATCGGAGAAATAGGCAAAACAAAGGGTACGGAGATTTTTTGCCAGTACCTGAATATGACGCCAGTCGAGTATCTTATCTGTTATAGGTTGGAGATTGCTTCTAGGATGCTTATTGACACTAAAGATTCTGTTACAGATATTGCTCTTAGGACTGGTTTTTCGGATAGCAGTTATTTTGCAAGAGCATTTAAGAAGAGAATGGGAATTTCTCCACTTAAGTACAGACAGGAAAGAAAGATAGAAAATGAGTAGCAAAAAAACAAGTAATAAATTTATTAAAAATTTTAAAGATAAGCTAAATGTTTATCTCTATGTATACAAAATCCAAATAATAAGAAGTATGGCATATAAATTTGACGTTTATGGCAATATTATCATGCAAACAATCATAATGATTGCCACTGCTTATTTCTGGAAGGCGCTATTTAATAGTGCAGACAGCATGGGTGGAGTGACTGTTGATACAATGCTCACCTATACAGTCGTGTCATCAATGGTCTCAGTTCTTTTAACGACAAACGTTGAATGGCGAATTACGGAAAGTATTAAGAAAGGCACAATAGCAATAGATATGATGCGCCCTGTGAACATATTTAAAGTGTTTTTTGCAGAGAATCTTGGTGCTATAACAGCACTTATTTTCCAGAATTTATTGCCGATTTTCATCATCGGAAGCCTTATAATCAAGGTCCCGGTTCCTAATAATTTGCAGGATGGATTGCTTTTTATCATAAGCTTAATTCTAGCATTTTTAATTAACTGGTATCTTGCTGTTATATTTGGAATGTGGGGTTTTAAGGTAATTGAGATGAGTGCTCTTATCCAGGTAAAAAAACACCTGTTACGTCTTTTGTCAGGCAGTATCATTCCAATATGGTTCTTTCCAAATTGGCTGAGAGGCATTCTTGAGTGCTTGCCGTTTATGTACATTTATCAAATGCCAATAAGTATTTATGTAGGACAGTATACTAGTGATTCTCTTAGAAAAGGGCTGATGGTTCAGCTTATGTGGGTTGTTATTTTGTTTGTGACTAAGAACTATCTTGAAAAAAGGGTTACTAAATCCGTCATGATACAGGGAGGTTGAGAAAGTGCGTGTTTTTAAAACAATAAGTCATTATTTACGTGTGACTTTAGCTTGCGTAAAAATGGCGTTTCTAATAATAGTTGAATACCCATCAAGCATTATAGGATGGCTCATATCAAATCCGATACAGTTTATTGTTGGGTTTGCCACAATCCAATTTGTTGTGGAACAGTTCGGCGAGATTAATGGATGGAATTATGGTCAGCTGGCAGTTCTTTATGGATTATCTGTGATATCCCATGCCTTATCAATGATATTTTTTGTCCAGGGATGGTTTATGGGAATGTATGTAATAGAAGGTGAGTTTGATAGATACCTGACGAGGCCATTAAGTGTTCTGTATCAGTTCTTCTTTACGCAGATTAACGTATTTGGAATAACTGATCTCATACCAGGCATATGTGTATTTATATATGGATGCTATAAAATCCATTTTACAGTGAATATTATGAATGTTTTATGCATAATCATAATGCTTGCTGGAGCTACACTTATACGTGGCGGAGTTTATATTCTACTTGGAACAAGTTCGTTCTTTACAAGAAGTGCTAATGATTTTGGTCAGTATACTCAGGAAATATTTGACAAAACAACAATGTATCCTATTTCTATGTATCCGGAGAGTTTGCAGTTTATTTTGACTTATATTATTCCAATAGGATGGGTTAGTTTTTATCCGGTTTCAAGTATGCTTTCAATTGGTGATAGCGTATCGGGATTCCCTCAAGTTGCAGGCATTACGCTGATAGTTGGAATGGTTGTTATGACTATTGCGGGAATATTTTTTAAATATGGACTCAGAAGTTATGAAAGTGCAGGTAACTAGATTATGATAGAAGTAAAAAATTTGTGTAAAGAATATCACGTAGTGAAAAAAGAAGAAGGAATTAAAGGTGCTCTTAAGGGACTTGTAAAAAGGGAAAGTCATAAAATAGCAGCTGTTAGCAATATAAATTTCAATATCAAAGAAGGAGAGATAGTGGGATTTATTGGACCTAATGGAGCAGGAAAGAGCACAACGATTAAGATGATGTCCGGGATTTTGACGCCTACAAGTGGTGAGGTGTTTATCGATGGTAAGGACATAACAAAGCACAGAAAAGAGGTAGTTCGTAATATTGGAGTAGTTTTTGGGCAGCGTACTCAGCTTAACTGGGATTTACGTCTTGGTGAAACTTTTGAACTTTTGAGGCATATCTATCAGGTGGACAAAGAGCAGTATTTAAAAACTTTAGACACTATGGATGAAATACTGGGAGTGAAGGAGCTACTTGATAAGCCTGTCCGCCAGATGTCCCTCGGACAGCGTGTTAAGGGGGATTTAGTTGCGGCTATGATTCATTCTCCGAAGGTTCTTTTCCTTGATGAGCCAACAATAGGCCTAGATGTAAGCTCTAAATATGCGCTTAGAAAATTCATTAAGGAAATTAATGAGAGGCGAGGAACGACAATTATTTTGACAACCCATGATTTGGGAGATATTCAGGAATTGTGCGATAGAATTATTATTATAAATAATGGAAGCATCATGGAAGACGGTAATCTAAGTGGTATTGTTGATAGAATTGCGCCATATAAGACTCTGATAATCCAGTACTTTGATGAAAAAATACCAGAAGTGGAAGGGGCTGAGCTGATAGAAACAGATGGAAATGTGGCGAAATATCGATTTATGAAAAGTGAGACCACTGCCGCAAAACTCATCGAAGAGCTAAGTGCTAAAAAGCCAATTCAAGATATTGCCGTCGAAGAGACGGGGATTGAAGAAATCATACGTATAGCGTACTCATAATGGGTACGCTTTTTTATTATGAATTTTTTGTGGTTTAAAGAGAGATTTATGCTATTTAACACGTGGGAAATACTGATTTTTATTATAGCAAGAATGCTTGAATTAGTGATAGAATAGAGCATTAGAGGGTTAATGAAAATGAGTACGAAAAATATAAAAAAATCGAGTGACGGTGAGGCCCCAAAAAAGAGGAAAATAAGTGCGGTTTCAATACTCCACTATTATAAGCTTATTTTCAGATCGATTTTATTTATCCTTGCCATAATCTGGTATGTATACAACCGATACAACGATATCACAATTAATATTCATAATAGCATCGATGTAACAATTAATATGAACTGGGCGGTGCTTGTAATTGACATTATTTACATTATAGAAATGATGCTTAGACTATTCCCGTCAAAGCTCGAAAGTCCGGGATGTCAGAAGCAGTTTAAGGGAAATTACAAGCCAACAGGTGAAACGGATGTTGTACTTCATGATAATCATGCGGTTGTAATTGTTGCACTTATATGGATAGTTCTTAATGGAATTATCGGAGCGCTTTATATGACAGACGTGATTGATGAAGGTATTTTGTGGCTTGTTTGCCTATTGTATGGTATTTGCGACATGATCTGTATATTGTTTTTCTGCCCGTTCCAGACGTGGTTTTTGAAAAACAAATGCTGTGCATCATGTCGAATTTACAATTGGGACTTTGCCATGATGTTTACGCCACTTTTCTTTATTCCGGGTATTATGACATGGTCGCTACTGGCACTTGCAATGGTCATAATGATCAGGTGGGAGATTACGGTGTGGCTATATCCAGAGCGTTTTTCTGAAAATACTAACCAGTATTTGGCCTGCGCTAACTGTAGCGAAAAGCTATGTGTCCATAAAAAGCAGCTTATTTCCTTTAGAAAATCACTTATTTCGTATGCAGATGCAACGATAAAGAGAATATTACAGAGGTAAATAAATGATTTAGGACATGGCTTAAGATGATGCAGCATCAATGCACCAGATATAACAGAAAGAAAAGAAGTAATTTGATTTTAGGCTAGAGGGTTTACATAACTATGATTTACGACAAGATTGACTTTCATAATGTTGAAGAATTAGAGGAAACAGAAAAAGGTTTAAAAATATGGCGATTGCCAAAAGAATTAAGAGAAAAGCTTAATGATGGCATTAAAAACGATACAGCAAGCCTTTGCTCAGGAGTTGAGTTGAGATTTTGCCTAAAAGGAGAAAGTGCAAAGATAAAGCTGAGGGTTGAAGATAACGTGGAAGCGGCGACAGCATTCATATACTATGGTAGCTTCCAAGGTGGTTGGATGAGTTCCCAAAAGCAGATAAGAGATGATCAGGTAACGGAAATCATCATAGAAAAATCTGACAGACTAAGTGATTTAAAACGAATTACTAAGGAACAGAATCTACCATTTGATCCTGAGGTAGTAAGAATTGTTATGCCATACAATCACTGCTATTACTGTGGTATTGAGGGCGATATAGAAACTCCTTTGAAGAGTCAGTATCCTGAAAAAACATATTTGGCATATGGATCGAGCATCACTCATGGAAGTCTTTCCCTTGGTACACCTCACGCATATGTGTTTAGGATTTCGCAGATGCTAAAGTGTGATTATATCAATTTGGGTTTTGCAGGAACAGCTCAGCTAGAAAAAGAAATTGCAGAGTATATTTGCAACAGAAAAGATTGGGATTTTGCGTCAGTCGAACTAGGCGTAAATATGCTAGATGACCAATTCAGTTGTGATTTCTTTGAAGAAAGAGCAAAGAATTTTGTTGAGATAATGAGTAAGGATCCTAGAAAAGTGTTTGCCACAAGCATATTTGGGTTCAGTGAGGTTGACCAGGCAAAGGCAGACAAATTCAGGGAGATTGCAAAAAAATATTCAGAGAATAAGCTTATTTTTACTGAAGGAAAAGAAATCCTTGATAATCCAGCATATATAGCAGCAGATTTAATTCACCCATCAATTGAAGGCGCGGAGCAGATTGCAAGCAGATGGGGAAGCATTATAGAAAAAGGGCTTAATAGTTAAAGCAAATAGTAGGCGGATAATAAGTGCGATAGGATAGTAAGCAGATAAGTAAGAGCGAGAACTATTAGATAAAGATAATAAGTAGATAGTAATCGTAAAAAAATATAGGCGAGGAGAACGAATATGAGAGAATGGCTTAATGATGCGGTATTTTACGAAATATACCCACAGTCTTTCTATGATACAAATTCAGATGGAATTGGTGATCTTAATGGAATAATTGAAAAACTTGATTACATTAAAGAGCTGGGATGCGATGCAATATGGATTAATCCATGCTTTGATTCACCATTTTCAGATGCGGGATATGATGTAAGAGATTACAAGAAGATTGCTGAACGATATGGAACTAATGATGATGCAAAAAGACTATTCGATGAGGTGCACAAAAGAAATATGCACGTATTTCTCGACTTAGTTCCGGGCCACACATCTATTGAACACCCTTGGTTTAAGGAGTCATGTAAAGCAGATAGAAATGAGTATTCGGACAGATATGTGTGGACTAATTCTATGTTTGAAAATCCAACACCTCTTGAGTCACTCAGAGGAATCTCCGAAAGAGAAGGGTCTATTGGTGTTAATTTCTTCACATTCCAGCCGGCGCTCAACTATGGATTCTATGAGCAGAAAGAATCCTGGCAGCAGGGAATGGAGGATGAAGGTCCTAAAGCATCTCTAGAAGCAATGAAGGATGTAATGCGGTTCTGGATGGACATGGGATGTGACGGATTTAGAGTAGATATGGCCCATTCTATGATTAAAAATGATCCAGAGTCTAAAGGAACAATTTTATTTTGGCAGAAAGTAAGAAAGTTTCTTGAAGAAGAGTATCCTCACATCTGTATGGTTTCTGAGTGGGGAGAACCGGACAAATCGATAGCTGGCGGGTTTCATATGGACTTTGTGCTTCACTTTGGACCATCTCATTATGGGGATCTTTTTAGAGAAGGGGATCCTTATTTTTCAAGAAATGGAAAAGGAAATATTAAGGCCTTTGTAGATAAATATTTACAGCTTTACGATGAAACTGATGGAAGAGGATTTATATGCATCCCATCAGGAAATCACGATATGGAGCGACTCAAGTGGAAGCTTGATGACGAGGAAATAAAAATAGCGTTTGCTTTTTTATTATCAATGCCAGGAGTGCCATTCATTTACTACGGTGACGAAATTGGCATGAGATACCAGGGTGAGCTTAAATCAAAGGAAGGCGGCTACTTTAGAACTGGCGCAAGAACACCAATGCAATGGAACCGTGAGAAGAACTGCGGATTTTCAGATGGGGATGAGGCTAGTCTATATCTGCCTGTTGATAAAAACGAAGACTTTAATGATGTCTTATCACAAATGAATAGTGAGACGTCAATTTATTCAGAGGTGAAGAAGCTTATAGCTGTTCGAAGAGAGCATAAAGCACTCCACAATAAGGCTTTTATTAAGTTCGAGTATGTTAAAGAGAACGCCTACCCGGTCGCATACATTAGAGAGGAAGTTAATGAAAATGGAGATGACAAGGCAACGCCAATTGGTGCCAGTTCATCGACATGTTGTAACAAATTAGATAGCGGAATTGACGAGCCGGAGGCAAGGGATTCAGTGGGTGTAAAGGACTTAGTGAGTGTCAGAGATGCCGTGAGTGTGAAGGAATCAGCGTGCGTAAAAGATTCAGTGAGTGTTGGGGACGCCGTGAGTGTTGGGGACGCCGTGAGTACAAGGGATTCAGCGAGTGCCGGAGAGAGAATACTGGTCATTATCAATCCGTCAAGTGAAAAGGTCAGCTTCGAGACTTCGGAAAAACTCGGCGAGTTGGTTTACATAAATGGAGAAGTACCGACACAAAGTGGCAATATAGTAACAGTTCCGGCGACATGCGCGGCTTTCTTTATGATTTAGGTGAGGAGAGCTGGGAAAATCGCGTGACTAGACGAGAGGTTGTACGCGGAGGGCATAGTAAACAGCAAAATCATTGAAAACAATGCCCGGTGAGCTAGCAAATCATGCGCGGCGGGCATAGTAAATAGCAAAATCATCGAAAACAATGC
>JAUNIR010000088.1 GCA_030523345.1 Lachnospiraceae bacterium | reverse complement strand
CAAGAGTAAGACCTGTTGCATCAACAACATACCACTTTCTCTCAATGGCAGCCTCATTTGGCATATATGTCTTCATATTAATCCTCCAATAATTTAACTATTTGCTCTGGTGTGGAAAGCACCAAAACTACTTACCTGCCTCGGTGTGGAAATCACCTTAGCTATATTACTGAAACCTGCATCACCGGGGCTTTGGTGCCTTTTGAATTCCATCTTTCAAAAGGGCGCAGATTACCTGTCACAGTGTCTTATTATATTACACGGATTCGTGCGTGTCAACACGAAAATTGCCATAATTCACAGTATTTACAAGGCTTTTTCGTGCACTATCAACATATGCTTTTCAATTATTGTTTTTATACCTTATCTAGTTTATCTGAAATCCTTGCAAGTTCCTCTTTAACCTGCTCTTTTTCGATTGGATAAGCTTTTTTTGATTCAAGAAAATCGTAGGATTTTTTAATATATTCATGTGCCTTCTTCAAATCCCCAAGCTGCTCGTATGCTTTTGCCACACTTCTCCCTACTCTTGCTGATCCATAATAGTAATTAACTGAATCAAGCATTTCTATTCCTCGAATTCCAACCTCAATGGCTTCGTTCCACTTTTCTTCTGCAACTAAAAGTTCTGTTCTTGCCATATATGTTCTGGCCATTCCAGGCTTATATTTAAGCTGATTCTCGTAATCTATTGCCTCGTCAAGGTGTCTCCATGCTTTTTCATTATCTACACCTGCAAGTGCTTCAGCAATGACATAATTTGCTTCTCCCATAAGCCTTTTTGAGTATAGCTTCTTCGCTATTTTCTCACACATCTCATAGCATTCACAGGACTCCATGCGCTTTTCGAGATATAGGTTTATATTTCCTAATATTCGCCATATTTTAAACGACTCCACAGAAATTTCTGGAACCTTTTTCATCATCCATTCCATCTGTTTTTTTGCCTCATCGAGGTCGCCCTTTACTGCCATAAGGTCATGATAGTTATACCAGCTCCAGAAGCATTTGGATGCATACTCTCTTGGCTTATATAATTCAAAGGCACTTTTGTATATTTCCATTGCTTCGTCGAAATCACCGGTAATTCTATAACACTCGCCATAATCATTAATAACAAGTGCCTTGGCATCATCGCTGCAGCCTTCCATTTCAATGGCTTCCATAACTTCTTCGCCTTTGGCTTTTGCTTCCTCTAGCTTTCCGTTGCCAATAAGTTTGAGCATTTCTGCGTATTCGTCTGCCCATGAAATCGCTTCATTGAAGCTATCTGCTATATCACTAATATATTCGGTATAGCCTCTTTTTTCATAGCTGTCATGCATTATATAAATAATATAACGTTCGACAGAATCTACACTCTTACATATCTTTCTAAAAAGTCTCTTGTATTTACTAAGTTTCGTTTTTATTCCATACATAAATTCCACGAAACTAGCCTTACATTCGTTTTCATTATTATCAAGAATATCGCATATGTCGTCGTAAAATTCTGCCTCCGCAAGATGCCCAAATCCATATTTTGAAATATACTCAATGTAATCCCAATCTTCAGCATTTTTAACAATCCAATCTGCAAGCATCTTGTTAGCTTCCAATAACTCAATATAATATTTAGAATCTGCGTCAAGAAGCCAATCTGCTATGCTCTTATGGAAAAACACAAGATGTATTCCCTTGTCTCCAGTGTTCTTTTCTACTTCGCTTTCATTCTTCTTTTCAGCTCTAATATAATCACTAAGAAAACTTATATCATCAAGTCTTACCTTATCGTTTGGAATAATCTGATTTATTGTATGCAGACTTAGTGGTTCTTTTTGTGCACACAATAATCCAAGAAGTGGTCTAACTTCATCTATGCCTTTACTCTTAAATAATCTGTCAAATCTTCTGTTATATGCCTGAACTATTCCATTTGGGAGTTCAGCCTCTACAAGTTCTCCTCTTTCTATTATTTCGGGAATCATATGAACAACATACTGAAAACACCCTTCACTGTGTTCAATAATTGCATTTTCGTCTTCTATGCTTAAATTAAGATTTTTACACTCTTTACGAATATATTCCCTAATATCTTCTATATTTTCCTTTTGAGCTGTTCTCAAAATGTATGGCTTAAGATTTCCAAGCCCGCTTACAATTTGTTTATTATCTCTAGATGTAACAACTAGTTTTAGCCACTTTGGAAATCTTTCATGTGCTTCCGTCAATATTGAAAGAAATTCTCCAACATCGTCGCCCATTTCATCAATTCCATCTATAGCGAGTATTATTTTCTCCTTAACATCTTTTATCTTATGTATAGGATCTAGCACCAACTTATAAAAGCATTCATAATCAGATGCCTTTTCCAAGTCCAGCATATCAAATTCGACTATTTCATCATACTCATGAATAGACACCGACAAATAATATGCTAGCGTTCTAATCATAGTTTTAACTTTCAAGCTGCTGTCATTCTGGAAATTGCAAAAATGAACTCCCTTAACTTCAGACATTGTATTTGCAAGTTTTGCAATAAAAGAGCTCTTTCCAGTACCTGGCCCTCCTAAGAGCATAAATACTGAAGACTCTTCATCTTCCCTTGCCCATTTTTCTACTTCATCAAGAAGCCATTTACGACCTACAAAGTTTTTTGTTTTATATGCAAGTTCAAGAGTGTTATCTATCGGCTTCAATGTTTTCTTAAACATTGTGCTATAGTTAGCATCGTAATTTCCCGGCTCTTCAAGACATATTAACAGCCTTCTAAAAGTCTCATCATACTTCGCCTCATCGAACTCACCTGTCTCGACATTATATATTTCTCTTACGTCAACATACTGAATTCTACAAAGAAGCAATGGAACCGACACGTCATCAACAAGCACTGGTATTATTTCTTTGTTAGCATATGCTGCATATACAACCTCGTTCATGCAGACGCCACCAGGTCTTCTATACGCATGAGGAGTCATAAGTGCTATTATCATAGAACTGTTGCTTATGCCATTTTCTATTTCTTCATCCCATTTATGCGCACTTCTAATTTGCTTTTCATCAAACCATACTTTACCAACAATTTCAGAAAGATCCTTTGCAAGTTTTCTGGCATATGGAAGAAATTCATCATGCCCATAGCTGATGAATACCGATCTTTCCTTTAACTTTTGCTCATCGATATCATTAAATACATACGTTTTGTCCATATGTTCCCCCATAAAACAAAAAACTTACGACATCCTATATCCCATCAAGGTTAGTCCCTTTGCTGGCGCAGTTGGTCCTGCTTTTTCTCTATCTAGAGATTCAATTATCCCTGGAATATCTTCTGGTTTTATTTTGCCTTGTCCAACCTCTATTAATGTGCCTGCAATAATACGTACCATATTATACAAAAAGCCATTACCTGTCACATATATGTCGATGATTTCTGGACGAATTTTAGCCCCTGATGAAGCACCACTTACTCCAGCTGGGCATGTATCAGGTCTATTTTCTGCTCTACCCGACGTCTTCATAAGTCCACTCATCTGTAAAAGCTTTTTATCTGGCGTCACATCAATATGAACATCATATACTGTCCTTACAGTAGTTTCTACATCAGTATGGCTCGAGCAAAATGCTTTAAAGTCGTGCTTACCTTTAATGTACTCACACGCTTTGTTCATAGCCACTATATCAAGTTTTGTGTACACATGATATGAATATCTTGAATCCATTGGGTTTTGGAATTCATCATGGCGTATTCTATATCTGTATGTTTTTCTGGAATTAACGCGACGTGGATGAAAATCCAAATCAACCTCTTCAGAAGCACGTATTCGGATGTCATCAGGAAGTGTCTGATTTATGGCATACGAGAACTTTTCTCCAGGAATTCGTGAATTTGTATCAAATACACAAACAGCTCCTTCTGCGTGAACACCGGAGTCTGTTCTTGATGCACCTATTACTTTTATTTCTTCATTTAAAAGACGGGAGAGCTCACGATTAAGCACTCCCTCTATTGTCTCTTTATTCGGCTGTATCTGCCATCCGGAATAATTTGTTCCATCAAAGGCAACTGTCAGCTTTATTCGTCTCATTTATTTAGGACCAATGCCTCTGTTACTATTTTTAATCCAAGAAATAGCTTTCCGCTATATGTAATTCAAGCAGTAACTTAAATTACAAATATTCTTGGTATAACTACTACAGCCACCAAATATATAATACATACTGCATATGCGATATAGTCTCGTCTACAGTACTTAAGTGGATTCATTTTAGTACGTCCGTCTCCACCTCTGTAACACCTAGCTTCCATTGCCATTGCCAAGTCCCCTGCACGTCTAAATGCGGAAATAAAAAGCGGAACAAGAATTGGAATGTAGCTCTTCACTCTCTTGATTAGATTCTTGTTTTCAAAATCTGCACCTCTTGCCATCTGTGCTTTCATGATTTTATCTGTTTCTTCAATAAGAATCGGAATAAAACTTAATGCTATAGACATCATCATGGCAATCTCATGTACTGGTGCCTTAAACACTTTCAAAGGCCCTAAAATCTTCTCTAGAGCATCTGTTAAATTATTAGGCGTTGTTGTAAGGGTCATTACAGATGATCCTATTATAAGAAGCATAAGTCTAAGACCCATAAACGCTGCTGCTCTGAAGCCTTCCTTCGTAATTGTAACTTTCCAAACAGTTATAAGTGGTTCTCCCGGCGTCATAAACATGTTGATTATAACCGTAAGCATCAAAAGCATCACTATAGCTTTAAGACCCTTCACCATATAAGAGAAAGGAACCTTTGACAAAATAATACACGTAGCCAAAAATCCAGCAACTATAATGTATCCAGTAAAGCTATCAAATACAAATAATGACACTATAAATAAAAAAGTAGCAATAATCTTTGTACGAGGGTCAAGTCTATGAATAACAGAATCTGCAGGATAGTACTGACCAATTGTAATTTCTCTGATCATACTTTACCTCCACTGTAAACCCTATATATTTCATCAACAGCATCATGAACTGTTATAGCTTTTGCTTTTACAGGCACACCTTTTTGCTGAAGTGTATAAAGGACTCGCTTTGATGCTGGTACTGATAATCCCATTTCTGCAAGCGCTTCATAGTTGTCAAAAACTTCTGCTGGCGAACCATCAAATTGAAGCTTTCCTTTATCCATCACAATAATTCTATCCGCATATTCAGCCACATCTTCCATGCTATGAGACACAAGTATAATCGAAATACCACTTTCATCATGTAACGATCTAATAAGTGACAATATTTCTTCTCTTCCCTTTGGGTCAAGACCGGCTGTTGGCTCATCAAGAATAAGTATTTCTGGTTTCATTGCTAATACGCCTGCAATGGCTGCTCTTCTTTTTTCACCACCTGATAAATCAAATGGAGATACATAAAAGCACTCGTCCCTTAACTTAACTGCCTTTAGTGCATCATATGCACGAAGTTGTATTTCATTCTCCTCAAGACCCATATTCCTTGGGCCATAACAAACATCTGTAAATACATCAACTTCAAACAGCTGGTGTTCAGGATACTGGAATACTAATCCGACTTTATTTCTAAGAAGCTTCTTGTCAAAATCTTCGTCCTGAATATCTTGACCATTATACAGAATCTCACCACTAGTCGGTTTTAAAATTCCGTTAAGAAGCTGCATAAGTGTTGACTTACCACAGCCAGTATGGCCTATTACACCAATAAATTCATTGTCTCCTATCTGAAATGAAACATCAGAAAGAGCACGAACTTCCATTGCTGTATTTTCACCATATATATAATTTACGTGATTAACTATTAAACTCATATTCTTACCTACATTGGTAAACTAACTATTATTTTCACCAATGTCATATTTATAATATTTTAGAAAGCGTCTCAACTAGTTCTTCTTCTGAGATGATTCCTACAGGAAGTGGAACTCCCTTTCCTCTTAACTCATGCGCTATCTTTGTAGCCTCTGGTACAGATAATCTGAGCTCTTCTAGCTTTTCCACCTGTTCAAAGACTTCATGAGGTTCACCCTCAAGGACAACGCTTCCTTTATCCATTACATATATTTTGTCAGCGTATATTGCTTCCTCCATATAATGTGTAATTAATATTACAGTAATATTTTCAACTTCATTAAGAGCTCTAACTGCTCTAATAACTTCTTTTCTTCCGATAGGATCAAGCATAGCTGTTGGCTCATCTAAAATAATACACTTTGGATGCATAGCCAATACACCTGCTATTGACACTCGCTGCTTTTGTCCACCAGAAAGCTTATTCGGACTCTTTTTTCTATATTCGTACATTCCTACGATATTAAGGCTTTCATAAACCCTTTCCCATATTTCCTTCGTAGGCACTCCCATATTTTCAGGGCCAAAACCAACATCCTCTTCAACAACAGATCCTATGATCTGATTGTCAGGATTCTGAAACACCATTCCCGCGGTCTGGCGAATATCCCATAAATATTCTTCATCAAGAGTATCCTTGCCATCCACAAGTACAGTTCCCTCTGTTGGATGCAAAATTGCATTAATATGCTTGGCAAAAGTTGACTTTCCAGAACCATTATGTCCGAGCACAGCAATAAAATCCCCTTGTTTTACGGAAATATTTACATTATTGACTGCACGGGTCACTCCGTCAACTTCCCCATCCTTGTCTCTACGGATATATTCAAATATAAGGTTTTTTGCTTCTATTAAATTCATAACTTTGATATTATATCACAATCTCAATAAGTTTATAACATTACCATAAAAAAACACCGGAGAAAGTCCCCGGTGTTTCTAATAGCTAATTAATTATACGAGCTCGATAAGAACCTGCATAGCTGCGTCACCCTTACGTGGTCCAATCTTAACGATTCTTGTGTAACCACCCTGACGTCCTTCATACTTTGGAGCGATTTCGTCAAATAACTTTGCTACTAAATCAACTTCCTTTGTATTTTTCTTACGTCCAGCTGCAACACCTGTAGGTACTTCTGTAACTGAATATAATGTCTTTAACATCTGACGTCTAGCGTGAAGTCTTGAAGGGTTATCCTTCTTAATCTTCTTTGTAACTGTGTCGTACTTAGTAACTTTCTTACCATCTACAACTTCTTTAACACGCTTGCCATCTTTATCCTTTACAGGAACCTTTGCTTCAACTTCTACTTCTTCGAAGTTGTCCTTTTCCTTAATTGCAAGTGCGATCATAGACTCAGCAATCTTTCTGATTTCCTTAGCCTTAGCTTCTGTTGTAACAATCTTACCCTTGTAGATAAGCTGTGTAACCTGGTTACGGAGAAGAGCCTTTCTCTGGTCTGATGTTCTACCTAATTTTCTGTACTTAGCCATTTTAAATTACCTCCATTTAATATCCGCCGGCGCCTTTTGGTCTTATCCAGCAAACTATGAGTTACGCCATCGCGTACCCTTTGGATTTATCGCGACAGTAGTTAATAATTTATCACCTAATCGTATAAATTATTATATTATTCCTCAGATGCATCAAGGTGAAGACCGAGTTCATCAAGCTTCTCAAGAACCTGATCAAGAGACTTACGTCCAAGATTTCTAATCTTCATCATATCATCTGATGTTTTCTTTGTAAGTTCTTCAACAGTATTGATACCAGCTCTCTTTAAGCAGTTATATGCTCTTGGAGATAAATCAAGTTCATCAATTGTCATTTCAAGAACTTTTGTGAATCCGCTTTCTTCCTTCTTTGTCATGACTTCTGCTGTCTTAGCATTTTCTGATAAGTCAATGAATAATGAAAGATGCTCTGATAATACTTTAGCTGCAAGGCTTACAGCCTCGTCTGGCTCTAACGTTCCATTAGTATATACGTCTAATGTAAGCTTATCGTAGTCTGTCATCTGACCTACACGTGTATTCTCAACTGTCATATTAACACGAGTTGCTGGTGTGTAGATAGAATCGATTGGAATAACTCCAATTGGAAGATCATCTCCCTTATTTCTATCAGATGAAACATATCCTCTGCCACATGTAATAGTAAGTTCCATGTAAAGCTTAGAACCTTTACCGCCACTAAGTGTTGCGATCTTCTGATCTGGGTTCATAATTTCGATGTCACCATCACACTGAATGTCAGCACCTGTTACTACACCTTCACCAGAAAAATCGATAAATGCTGTCTTTGGCTCACTTGTGTTGCTCTTGTTCTTAATTGCAAGAGACTTAATGTTCATGATGATCTCTGTAACATCTTCCTTAACACCAGGAATTGATGAGAACTCATGTAAAACGCCTTCAATCTTAACCTGGCTAACTGCTGCGCCTGGAAGTGATGAAAGCATAATTCTTCTAAGAGAATTACCAAGTGTAATGCCATAGCCTCTCTCGAGTGGCTCTACAACAAATTTACCGTACTTCTTATCATCTGAAATCTCAACGACCTCAATATTTGGCTTTTCAAAATCAAACATGCAAAGTACCTCCAATACTTTTTAAAATTACTTACTATATAACTCGACGATAAGCATCTCGTCTACAGGAACATCGATCTGAGCACGTGTAGGTAACTCTTTAATTGTTCCCTTAAGTGCATCCTGGTCAACATCTAACCAATCAGGAATAAGTCTTGACTTAGTAACTTCCTGGATGTCCTTATAACGCTGCATTCCTTTGCATTTTTCCTTAATTTCGATAACATCGCCTGCCTTGATAAGGTATGATGGAATGTTTACAACCTTACCATTAACAAGTACATGCTTATGGTCAACGATCTGACGAGCTTCTCTACGTGTTCTTGCAAATGTCATACGGAAGATAACATTGTCAAGTCTTGACTCGAGCATAGTCATAAGGTTTTCACCTGTCATGCCCTTCATACGATCAGCCTTGTTGTAGTAGTTACGGAAAGGCTTCTCAAGTACACCGTAGATAAATTTTGCTTTCTGCTTCTCACGAAGCTGAAGAGCGTACTCTGAAGGCTTCTTTCCCTGATGAAGCTTTGATCTGTTAGACTTCTTGTCGATACCTAAATACATAGGCTCTAATCCGAGTGCTCTACATCTCTTGAGCACAGGAACTCTGTTTACTGCCATTTTTCTTTCTCCTTTTAAATTGAAGTTTACACTAATCTCCTCCATCAAATTGGCTGAGATTGCTCACAAACATAAAACGTTTGCATGCACCATACCGCAAAGCGATACGCTAGATTCTTCCTTCGGTTATGTCGAAATTAATCGACCGCTACACGCCATATTTTATCAATATGGCAAAAATATGATAAATCGCATAAGAAGATTTTTACCCTCTTATGCGTTATCAACAATAAATATTCCCTAAGATGTGTAATTACACACGACGTCTCTTAGGAGGACGACAACCATTGTGTGGAACTGGAGTTACATCTGTGATAGATACAACTTCAAGTCCTGTTGCATTTAATGCTCTGATTG
>JAUNIR010000249.1 GCA_030523345.1 Lachnospiraceae bacterium | reverse complement strand
GTTATACCATTATAACAGCGCACAAGGAGAAATGATGAATTATACGATTTGTGAAATGGACTCTTTTTCAGTGATTGGACAGGAAATAGAACTTACAAATAGGCAAAAAGAGAATATAAAAATATGTGTGGAGTTTTGGAGGGAATTTAATAATAGCCTGAAAAAAGCATATTTATCACAATCGGGAAATTGGATTAAATATGCCTTTATGGAAAGAAAAGAAGATAGATTATTTTATTACTGTGCAATACCACGAAAAATAGTAGTCCCAGAGGGATTTGTTTCAAAAGAAATTGCTTCGTGCAAATATATGGTTGTAGAGCATATTGGTTCTATGGATAAGATATACGAAACTTATAGTAAAATCTATAAAAAAATATTACCTAATACGGAATACATACCAATGCAAGAGAGTTTTCTGCATTTTGAAAGATATGACTATCGTTTTCATTGGAATAGAGAAAATTCAATTATTGAGATTTGGTTGCCAATTAGGGATAGTTGACTTTATATAATGCTGAGAACTTGAAAGCAACGCAAACTTTCAGTTTGTAGGGATGATATAAAATTTCAATTGAACTAAGTCGCTGCGCGACGGCCTGCTATTTCTTGGTTCAGTTAATTCAGGATTTAGGCGACCGGCATTTCTTCACAAAAATCTACGGATTGTCCGAAGAGCTTTCTTTATTCCGCCGGTATAATCCATATATGATTATTCCCACTGTTTCCAATATGATCACCAAAGTGTACGGAATGATATTGCCGCCGTTATCGGAAGGACTGATCATGAACAGATTTAACATCAGATTCCATGAAAAATGATAGATCATTGCAGATAGCACATTTCTTGTGGTACTTACCAATATGCTGTATATATAACTTTCGATTATACAACCGACACAAAACAGCAGAATGGGAACATCAATTCTGCCTTGAATAAAATAATGGTAATGCCAAAGACTCCATATAATGCCTACTACACAGGGAACGGCCCATTTCTTGATCTTCATTTCCCGAAGGAACGGCTCAAGATATCCTCTCCATCCCAATTCTTCTGCAACTAACGCCCACAGTAAGATCAGCCATTTAGTCACGGATATATTTCCCAGAGAAAATGCTTTTTCAAACACGATACAATACACTGATTTACTAATCAGCATGGTTATCGATGCTATCAGCACCGGAATAACTATCACAGCAGTTATATGTCCCTTTTGATAGATAGCCTTAAAATGCGGCCGGACTTCTTTACTTAACAAGAGAACTGCAAACGCGGCTATCGAAGGCGATGCCGCCTGCACACCGAAAAGCAACAAGCTGACGTTATCATTCGTAATCCTGCTTTGAAGAAACAAAGCTGCCATAGGTAGCAAAAAAGAAATCAGTATAAAAAGCGTAAGTTTTGTTGTTTTTCTCATGTTTTAGCCTGCTTTCCTGTTGATTCTCTATACCAAGAAAACCAAACCCCATTGCTACGTTCAATAAGAATTTAACAGAACTATATTACCACAACTACAGTACAACTGCTTATAAAATAGAACATCAATTATAATTTGATAGCTATGATTAACTGAGTATAATAGAAGCATATTAAATTCTTATTTAATGTGGAGGAGATTATGGCAGAAATAATACAAATTGATAACAATACATGG
>JAUNIR010000087.1 GCA_030523345.1 Lachnospiraceae bacterium | reverse complement strand
CAAAATTAGCAAATTTTGCAAAAGAAATAGCAATATGTGTAAAAAGAAAAGAGACAGGTTATATCCTGTCTCTCTCATAATCTCATTAATAGCTTATCCTAACAAAAATTGAAAAAACTTATCTCAAAATATATTAGAAAAAAGGCACATAATTTTGATTAAAGCTTAGTTACGTTTGTAGCCTGTGGACCCTTTTCACCCTGAACTACGTCGAACTCTACTGCAGCACCCTCCTCAAGTGACTTAAATCCTTCCATGTTAAGTCCTGAGTAGTGAACGAATACATCATTTCCTGACTCGTCAGAAATGAATCCGTAACCCTTCTGGTTGTTAAACCACTTTACTGTACCTTTCATTGTAGATACCTCCTAAAATATATAAGCAAGACCGTAGTCCTACCATCAATAGATAATAACACGGTAAGTGTTAAAAGTAAACAAATTTAGCCCTACTGAAGAGGCGTTCTGTTCTGCGCAAATTGAGCCTTTAACTGTATTGACGCCTGAGCAATATCTTCATGAACTCTCTGGAATGCAGCTACTACCTGAGGATCAAACTGAACACCTGCTCCCTGCGTAATAATGTTATATGCCTGCTCATGACTCATAGCTTTTTTATATGATCTATCAGCAGTTACAGCTTCATAAACATCAGCTACAGCAAGTATTCTTGCAAGCACAGGAATATTAGGTCCTGCAAGTCTATCTGGATATCCCATGCCATCAAATCTCTCATGATGGAATCTAGCCATCTGATATGTGTAGGTAAGGAATTTATTGTTAGGAAGAAGGTATGCATACTTCTGTATAGCGCTTGCCGCAAGAACAGTATGACTCTTCATCATCTTAAATTCTTCGTCAGTGTATTTACCCTGTTTCTGTAAAACTGAGTCCGGCACACCAATCTTACCCATATCATGAAGTCTTGACGATAGAATAATCAGTTCAAAATCACTTGAATCTATTCCATAGTTAATTCCAGACATTAACATTTCTTTTAAAATAATTTCAAAAAATCTGGAAACACCAATATTATGAGTTCCTGTATATGGGTCCTTAACTGCAATAAGATCTGTGATAATACCAATGATGAAGTACTCAAGTCTCATTGCATTCTGCGCATAGAAATTAGCTGTATTCTGAAGTCCTGTTGTCTTTTCTTCTATAGATTTCTTATAGTCAAGAAGTTCTACCTGAAGTTCAATTCTTTTCTTTAAAAGCTCAGGAACTACAGGTTTTCTGATAAAGTCAACAGCACCAAGTCTATAGCACTCAAGCTCTGTAGTGCTTTCAGAAGTTCCAGACAAAAAGATTACTGGCACATTCTTCGTCTTCTCAGATGTTTTGATTCTTGTCATCATTTCAAAGCCATTAATACCTGGCATTTCAACATCAAGAATTATTAAATCAGGGGCTGATGCCTTAGCCAGTCTAGTAAGAGCAGACTTTGGGTTGTTCATAGGGATGAACTGATAATAATCCTGAAGTGTTTTCTGTGTTAACACAAGTTCAGTATCATCGTCATCAACCATCATTATTGTGTACATCTGATTACCTCCTCTAGACTAAGTGGTCCCCCAAAAATATCAAGTGCAGTTCCAATTGTAAAGTCAATCTTCCCTTCACCTATACTACGGATTTTTTCTATATCTTCATACGAGGAAATTCCTCCTGCATAGGTTACAGGTACAGGACACGTCTTAAGTACCTTAGCTATTTCCTCGTTTATTCCTGCTCTCATGCCTTCAACATCCACAGCATGAACAAGTATTTCATCACAGTACCCCGACAATTCCTCTAGAAGATATTTATCAAATATAACATCTGTAAATACCTGCCACCTGTCAGTCACTACATAGTACTGGCCGCCTCTGTATCTGCAGCTTACGTCAAGACAAATATTATCTTTTCCAACTGCTTCAACAAGCCGTTCCAAGTTATTGTAACATATCTTTCCGTCACTGAAAACATAAGATGTGACAATTACATGACTTGCACCTGCATTTATATACTCTTTTGCATTGTCTGCATTTATGCCTCCACCAACCTGCATTCCACCGGCGTAGCTATTCAGAGCTTTAATAGCCTGCTCCTTTGTAGCCTCATAATATGGAGAATCTTTACTATTAAGGAGTATTATATGTCCCCCATTAAGACCTTTATTTTTATACATTTCAGCGTAATAGGTACTGTCTTTTCCTGATACAAAATTTTCGCAAGCAGTATCCCCAGTATCCTTAAGGGATGAGCCCACAATTTGCACCACCTGGCCGTTATGAATATCTATGCATGGTCTAAATCTCATTTTTTCTCCAAATTACTCTTTTTCCGATAAAGTTCCATCTCTGTAAGCCTGAAGTAGCATCTCAAGCTCTGCTATAGAATCTCGTATTGTATTTCCTGTGTCAGTATCTGCAACTCTTAATCTGAAGTTTGGTGTTTCTACAAGAATATTATCTGAGTAAACATCAGTTTCATTCCTAATTGCCTCTTCCTTAGATTCAAAAGGTGAATGAGCTGCAATTCTCATGCCGTGTGAACTATACACAAGTGTGTATCCGGCAATACCAGTCTTACCCTGATATGCCTTTGAAAATCCTCCATCAATAATCATCAGCTTTCCACCGCACTTTACAGGATTTTCACCGTTCTTTTGCTCAACCGGCACATGTCCGTTGATTATGTGTGAGTAGCGTGGATCAAGTCCAAACTCTTCAAGTATTCTGTCTACTGTTTTTTCATCATCTAATAGCTCGTAATACTTGTTCTTTTTCTCTTTTCTAACATCTTTATCATCTATGAAATATGCCTCAAATGTGGCCATTTTATCCTTA
The DNA here is from genome assembly GCA_030523345.1 of Lachnospiraceae bacterium. Classification (GTDB taxonomy): domain Bacteria; phylum Bacillota; class Clostridia; order Lachnospirales; family Lachnospiraceae; genus UBA2868. Next base: position 6,764 of record JAUNIR010000087.1, on the reverse strand, counting down.
CCGAACACTGGGGAATTAGCATTTGCCCAAATATAGTAAAGAATATCTTCACCCTTTTGCTTATTTTCTGCATGACGTGAGTAATAGCCTTTTCTAGCATAGTGTTCAAGAACATCATAGAGTGCCTTTCCAGAATATTCCTGACCATAGATTGTAACCTTTTTAAATTCGCCATTTTCGTCAAGTGGTACGCATCCGTGATACATAAGATTTGAATTAAATATCTTGTACATGCTTCCCTTTGTATAGAGGAATCGGATGTTTCCCTGCAAAATCTCAGAATGCTTGAAGGCATGTCTTATTTTTTCCATTACTATTTCTTCTTCTTTTGACAAAGCATATGGATTTTCTCTGTCAATTGTAGGAAAATCAGTATCCTTCATAGGGTATGTTTTTCCATTAATTGTAATAGACTTATTGTCATAATCTATTTTATCTAAAAGCAGTCTGTCATCCATTCCAAATTCAGGATTTCTCATAATAAGCTGTCCTTCAAGCTTGAACTGGATAATAGCAATTGCCTTATGCATTCTGACTTCTAAGTTATAGTCCTTAGGATCATAGTTTTTTGCTGACTTAAGAGCAAACTGGCTGCAGTCTGTGTCTTTATAAACATCCATTGCAAAGGTAGCAAGCGGAATAAGGTTAATTCCATATCCATCTTCGATTGTATCAAGATTTCCGTATCTTGCCGCCATACGTATTACTGTTGCAATGCATGGCATAGAGCCTGCTGCCGCACCCATCCACACTACATCATGGTTGCCCCACTGGATATCAAGTGAGTGATGAGCCATAAGCTCTTCCATAACAATGTGTGGTCCTGGACCTCTGTCAAAAATATCACCAATAATATGAAGGTGATCAATTACAAGAACACGAATCAAGTTACAAAGTGCCACAATGAATTCTGGCGCTCTATCAATCTTAATAATAGTGTGAATAATCTCGTTGTAATAAGCTTCTTTATTCTGAACCTCTTCCTTTTCTGTAATAAGTTCTTCGATTACGTATGCAAAGTCCTTAGGAAGGGCTTTTCTAACTTTTGATCTTGTATATTTTGATGCTACACGCTTTGTAATCTGAACAAGGCGGTGCAATGTGATTTTGTACCAGTCATTAATGTTATCTTCTTCAGACATAATGATATCAAGCTTCTCTTCCGGATAGTAGATAAGAGTTGCCAATGATTTTTTGTCTTTTTCTGAAAGAGTATTTCCAAATTCCTCGTCAATCTTACGTCTGATTGATCCTGAGCCATTATTCAAAACATGCAGAAACTGTTCATATTCTCCATGAATGTCAGTCATAAAATGCTCTGTAGCCTTTGGAAGGTTAAGTATTGACTGAAGGTTAATAATCTCCGTAGAAGCCGAAGCAATGGTAGGATACTGCTCTCTTAAAAGTTTTAAAAATCTTATTTCATTTTCGTCCATAGTTTTCATATGACTCTGAATCCTTTTCCACGTTTTATAGATATTTATGTACCGCTGTGTTAAGCTAGCACATTACAAGAATAAAGCACATACAACAGTATGTGCTTTAACATTTACTCTACAACATCTGCCATTGTGTATAATCCAGGGGCCTTTCCACAAAGGAATTTTGCGGCCTGAATTGCACCTTTTCCAAATACCGCTCTTGAATATGCGGTATGTGAGAAAGTAATAACCTCATCTTCTCCGGCGAAAATCACATCATGGTCGCCAACGATTGTTCCACCTCTGACAGCTGAGATTCCAATTTCCTTATCAGGTCTCTGCTCTCGTCTTGTGCTTCTGTCATACACATATGTATATTCATTATTGACTGCTTCATTAACTGCATCAGCAAGTGCAATCGCTGTTCCTGAAGGTGCATCGAGTTTCATTCTATGATGCTTTTCAACAATTTCCACATCAAATCCAGCCCCTGCAAATACCTTTGTTGCTTCTTTAAGAAGTTTAATAAGTGTATTAATACCAAGAGACATATTTGCAGAACGAAGCATAGCTACTGAGTTAGAAACTTTAGTAACATTATTAATCTGCTCTTCCGAAAGACCTGTAGTACATACTACACATGGTGTATTTGTTTTTTCACACCAAGATAAAAGTCCATCAATTGCTGCAACCGCACCAAAGTCTACTACTACATCTGCATCAACATTTACGTCATCGATTGTCTTAAAAACAGGATAACTATTTAACTGTTTATCATAAATATCAACACCAGCTACTATTTCGATTTCTGGATCTTTTTCAACGATTCCAGTAATCATCTGGCCCATACGGCCATTACAGCCGTGCATAATCATTTTTACCATTGTGTCGTCTCCTTAAAGGATGCCATATGCAATCATTTCATTCTTAAGCACTTCAGCATGTGCCTCTTCCATCTCAGTAAGTGGGCGTCTTACGACACCTGTATCTCTTCCCTGAAGTTCTACTGCCTTCTTAACTGGAATAGGATTAACTTCACAGAAAAGAGCATCTACAAGTGGAATAGCCTGTATCTGAAGCTTAGCTGACTTAACTACATCTCCATCAAAATATGCCTGGCAGATATCATGTGTCTGCTGTGGAGCAACATTTGAAAGAACTGAGATAACTCCCTTTCCACCAAGTGAAAGAATAGGAACAATCTGGTCGTCATTTCCTGAATAAATATCAATATCATCGCCACAAAGAAGCGCAACTTTAGCAACCTGTGAGATATTTCCTGATGCTTCCTTAATACCTACAATGTTAGGTACTGTCTTACAAAGCTTTGCTGCTGTTTCAGGTAAAATATTGCATCCTGTTCTTGAAGGTACATTGTACATAATGATTGGAAGCTTAACAGAATTAGCAATTGTTGTGTAATGCTCAACAAGGCCCTTCTGTGTAGCCTTATTATAATAAGGAGTTACTACTAAAAGTCCGTCAACTCCGTATTTCTCTGCTTCTGTTGAAAGGTAAATTGCTGTCTCTGTACAGTTAGAACCTGTACCAGCAATAACTGGAATTCTCTTATTAACTACTTCTACACAGAATTTGATGCAGTCAAGATGCTCCTCATGTGAAAGACATGATGCCTCACCTGTTGTTCCACATACGATAATAGCGTCTGTACCATTCTCAATCTGGTACTCAATCTGTGCCTTAAATGTATCGTAATCTACCTCTCCGTTCTGTAAAAATGGTGTTGTAATAGCCACACCTGCTCCTTTGAAAATTGCCATAATTTCCTCCTTTTGTTTTATCGCGATATTCGTGATTTACCCATTTTATCGCTCAAAAAAACCGCTACTCTCTCGAGGCGGCCCTAAAAAATCGCTATAATTATTCGACTTCTTAGATAGCCCCCCATCCGATCTAAGAGTCATTTTCGATAGTTCTTCGATTCGACATATCATCGGATGACAGTCATGCATTTATTAAATACATGCCCAAGCACTGACCTGTCCAAATCAGCCTTTCGGCGCCTGTTCCTTTCCTGTATCTTCACCTGTCTGGACTACATCCGACACAGTACTGATAAGAGGCGCGACCTCTACCTACATGATAATTTAACATTATTATTGTTTATTGTCAAACAAATAAGTCTTCATGACTTCATAAAGTTTATTATACTCAACTGGCTTTATAATATGCGCATTCATACCCGATTCAAATGCCCTTTTTACATCCTCAGAAAAGGCATTTCCAGTTACCGCAATAATAGGTACAGTATTAGCATATTTTCTGTCCATAAGTCTAAGCTTTGCAGCTGTTTCATAACCATTCATTCTAGGCATTTCACCGTCCATAAATATTAAGTCAAAATACCCATCTTCCACAGAATTAATAAGTTCTATTGCCTCGACACCATCTCTTGCAAATTCTGTAGCCACCCCTGTCATTTTAAGGAACTCTTTCATAACTTCTGCGTTAGTTTCATTGTCCTCTACAACAAGAACTCTTTTATCTGACAAATCTACTTCTGTCAAATCAATGGCTTCGTCCTCGTCCTTTCTCGTAGATTCATCTGCATGCTTAATAGGAACTGTTATTGTAAATGTCGTCCCAATTCCTAGAGAACTCTTCACATCTATAGTTCCATTCATCAATTCTACAAACTGCTTTGTTATTGTCATGCCAAGACCCGTACCCTGTGTCTTATACACCTTCTCATCTTTAGCTCTAGTAAATGGATCAAAAAGAGTTTTCATGTACTCTTCACTCATTCCTATTCCATTATCCCTGACAACAATTTTATATACAGAACTGTCTTCTCCCGTGTTTGTTTCGTTGATTTTTATCGTTATAAGACCGCCATTATTTGTATACTTAATTGAGTTACTTACAAGATTCATAAGTGTCTGCGAAAGTCTTGATTTGTCTCCTCTAAGCCATGTCGTTTTAACACCCTCAGTGTCAATACTAAGCGTATGTTCTCTCTCCTCTACAAGAGTCTTTGTCATGACTTCTATCTGATTAACTAACTTAACAATATCAAAATCATCCTCTACAAGTTCAAACTTACCTGACTCAATCTTGTTAATATCCAGGACTTCATTTATTAAGTCAATAAGATGATTTCCGGATGTTTTTATTTTCTCAAGACACTCTTTCACCTTATCCATATTATTTATGTTAATAGTAGCAATAGATGTTAATCCAAGAATCGCATTCATAGGTGTACGTATGTCATGACTCATATTTGCTAGGAACTGAGTTTTTGCAACACTGGCCTCATCGGCACGTTTCTTTTCTTCTCTTAATTTTTCCTCATAATTGTAGTTATCAGTCTCATTGTCGATGTAGTACGCAAAGGCGCCGTCTGAATCGTCGCCGCCAATCAAGAGTTTTTCCACTCTATATACATTATCACCTCTGTAAATATATTCCCTACTCTTGTATAGTTCATTTGCCCTGTCAGCAATATCTATTTCTTTTGCTTTTTCGTTCTGATAGATAAGTCTTCCAAAGCGGTCATATACTAACAGTCCAGCTCCAATAAATTTAAATACGTTTTCCCACGCAACATTAACTGTTCCAAATACATCGTATTTTTTGAACAATATAACAAATATAAATGTCGCCAACACATATCCAAGCGAAATAACATTATATCCATTTAAAATATTTGCAAAATAAAATACAGATCCAATAATTGGGAAAAATACCATGCACCCAAAAAGAGATAGTATGTTTCTCTCTTCTTCAGATTTGGCTTTTCTAGCCATTACAAAACACGCTACAATCATTCCTACACAGAACAAAATATTTATTCCAGTGAATACCGGATATAAAGGTCCTCTCACCTTAACAAGATGTGGGAATATTCCTTCATCTACAAATGATACTGATTTGTAGTAAAGACCATGTTTTTCAAATGTAAATACTATAAGAATATATATTACCTGCACAGAAGCACAAATTGTTCTAAGCTGCGGTTTAATCTTTATTCTTGCAAAGTCAACAATCAGGAAGAACATGGCAAATGTCGTAATTGGCCTGCCTAGATATCCCATTTTAGTTGCTACAATTGCACCACCAATATCAGTTGCTTTCATCTCAAGAGTACAACTCATATTTGTTATAAGTATTGCCATCTGCAAAAGAATCATGTCCTTTTGAACCTGTGATGGTGTCTGCCTCATAGTATAAAAAATAGAAATTATAATAAGTAGGGTTGATATGTTTTGAACTAATAATAAAATATGATACATTTTTACCTCTTTAGTATTAACTTATTTATTATCATTCTTAATGAACAAAAGCTACGTTTTACTGTCATGTTTTGTATTGCTAATTTTCGCGTTACTATATTTTATTCTGTAACATAATTAATAAATTCAATACAATGATCTATGTTTTCAGTATTCCAAGCTATAGCAAGAACATATTTTTCTTCCATGTCTTTATCATAGACGCATGTCGATTCGGTTCCAAAAAGTTTTGAACTATTATTAATATAAATGCCACCAATATATGTGTCTCCTTCTGAATATGTGGTATTTCCTTCAGAATCAAAGTCATCATATATTTTCTCTGTATAGTAATATGGTTCAAAACCCTTTGCCTTCAATTCATCAATCATTCCCGCAGGAAGGATTTCACTAAGATTGCCATAGCCTCCTACGTCTGCCGACTGATCCATAATACTTTCTGGGCCACACACGATATCAACCTGACCAGCTGAATACTCTGACACAAGCTTTACCTGTCCTGCCATTGACTGCTGATTACCATAGTCATTGTCCATGTATATTGTGTAATCAAAACCGCTCTTATAATTTTCACCATTTTCAAGATTTACGCTTTGTAGGAAATCACCTTCTAAAGTACATGTTAGCGCGACATTTTCAACAGTCGTGTCAATAAAGTCCGCATATAAATACACTTCTCTTGAATTGCTTCGAATAGCATTAATTGTTCCGGATATAAATATTATTATTAGTAGTGCTCCAAGAATCCACCACTTGTAGTAGGTATAAATATAATCTACTTTCTGTCTAGGTGTCATATCTTTAAACTTTTTAGTTTGCTCTTTTATCTCATCACTAACTGCCATAGTGTCTCCTTTTAGTGGGATTCTGCCAAGTATTCGTTTATGTTAGGCGTTCTGTTTTGTGTACAAAACTTTTGGCTTGTACTATATGGGGATTTTAAAGCTGTTAAATTCTCATAATCCCACAAGTTATATTTTACGCCTATTTTTTCTACACCGCCACACTTCTGGGCATTGTTTTACGTCATTTCGCTGATTACTATGCCCACTAGGCTCTCATCGCGACACTTCTGGGCATTGTTTTACGT
>JAUNIR010000248.1:654-1664 GCA_030523345.1 Lachnospiraceae bacterium | reverse complement strand
AGACTGTCATTTCCACTGTACTTATAACCCTGACTTTTGTTTCCTCCCCATGCCGCATATTGCCATTCTGCTTCCGTGGGCAACCGAAAATGTTTGCCGGTAAGAATATTTAACCTTGCTATAAACGTCTGACAATCACTCCAACTAATCATTTCCACAGGCAAATCATTTCCTTTATTAAGACTTGGATTTTCGCCCATAACAGCCTCCCATAATTCTTGAGTTACTTCTGTTTGGCCAATGTAATAAGATGAGGGGCTGATGAAAATATTGCTTTGCCTTATAGATTCTCCTACTTCTACATAAATCATTTTAAAGGAAACATGTCCAATATTGAATTGTAAACAAGATGTATCTATTTCATGTGCATAAGATGATGTTAAAGATAGCAACGAGCCCATAAATAAAGAGGCTATAAAAATGACATTTTTACTATATTTGAAACCAAGGATGCTGTCCATTTCGTTTTTTTTTTTTTTACAAAGTATCCACTTCAGCATTGCAGAAGTGGATACTCTAATAAGTCAAAGTAATAGAAAACTATACACAACTCTATTTTTTGTTAAAAGAATTAGATTTACCACCATTTTCTTTTTTCTGAGGATAATTGCCACATGGGCCTATAATTGGTGATTTTTGTTTCTTATCAACTTTTTCTTTAGGGATAGTCTTATCCTTCACTATCTGGCTTGTTGATGAAGTACTAAAACAAAAAAATAGAATTAAGATCCATAAAAATGCTAAATTCCTCATAATATAAAAAATCTTCTATGCGAAATAAAGGTCGTTAAAGGGGCCACACTATTTGCCTGATTGTTTATTTACAGCATCAGCTACTTTTTTTTGACTCACACCAGTGGATTTGGTTTTAGCTCTATCCACGGCTGTTTTACACTGTTGACTCATGCAAGTTTCTTTTGCTTTTTTAAAAATGTCCTGTCCTCTTCCTGCTGTTGAATTACAATTCGTCGCAAGGCCATTCAAGCATAAGCATGTAGTAATGCCCGTCA
>JAUNIR010000248.1:0-628 GCA_030523345.1 Lachnospiraceae bacterium | reverse complement strand
TGAAATAGTTAAACTACGTGTTGTCAAACTAAGGATAATTTCCCAATGCAAAGGTATGACTTTTAATCAATAATGGGCAAAATAAATTGTCGTGAAAAATTTGATGCAAATGTTGCATATTATTCAACATGGAACTGACTCGTATATATTGCGAAAAAGTTATAATTAAGAATTTTGGATATGCGCAAAAGCAAATCTGTATCTATAGAAGTTCGGGTGAAAATGTTATAAATATTAGTTCGATCACAGCAAAGTTTGCGAGCGAACCAACTTACAGACCGCTCTTGCTCCTGAAGCTTTTCCTTGATTAAACTTCCTATGTGCACACTTTTTATTTCGTCCATTAGAAATAATTCTGTCAACTCCCCAATGCAAGCGTTTTATGTTTAGTTAGGGATATATACAAAAAGAGCGTGGGAGTTCTGTCTGTTACTCGTCCCACGTTTCGAGGCTCTGGCATCGCCCAATCAGTCAGAACGAGCAACGCCGAAGCCCACGCCGATACGTATATATACCCTATAATTATAAATAAGGTATAATAATTACATACCTACTGGGCGTCATTGTCGCATTGTTATTTGACTGATTATTGGAACTGCCAGATTCCGAAACGTCAAGAACAAAGCAT
>JAUNIR010000247.1 GCA_030523345.1 Lachnospiraceae bacterium | reverse complement strand
GATGGCGAACCAGTGAATATAGCCGAGTTTAAAACTATGTCCTTATTTAAACGCCTATCTTCAAAATGGTTCGGAAAAGTTATGGTAATAGTTCCAGACAAGACAGTACAGTCAGTACAAATCAATGAGGTGGAGGTAGAAAATGACAAACCAAAAAATGCCCGTAAAAGTAAAGCCATTTAAACATCAGAGAGAAGCATTTGATTTTGCGATGGAGCTTTACAATAACTCAAAAAAATGTCGAGGCGTAGCTCAATTAGTCGAAATGGGATGCGGCAAGACCCTTACTGCAATCGCAGTGGCTGGAAATTTGTACAACTCTGGTAAAATCAAAAAACTGCTTGTTGTTTGCCCACTATCCATTGTTGATGTATGGCAAAGTGAATTTGAAAAATTTGCAGATTTTGATTATGAACTATCGGTTTTAAAGGGAAGTACGTACAAAAAAATAGAAGCTTTGAAAAGATTACAAAGTTCAAAACTTCAAGTAGCAGTTGTAAATTACGAGTCAGTGTGGCGTATGGAGCATGAATTTTTAAATTGGAAACCTGATTTTATCATTGCAGACGAAAGTCACAAGATTAAAACACATAATATTTCAGCTTCAAAAGCGATGCATCATCTTGGATACAGGGCAAAATATCGAATGATTTTAACTGGTACTGTCATTACAAACAAAGCTATTGATGTGTTTTCGCAGTACAAATTTGCAGAACCCAGTATATTTGGAAATAGTTTCTATGCGTTTAGAAATAAGTATTTTGACTTAGTTGGCTTTGGAAACCACACACCAGTTTTAAAAGAATCTATGAAAGAAGAGTTGATGGAAAAAATACATAGTATTGCTTTTAGAGCAACCAAAGCAGAGTGTTTAGATCTTCCAGAAACAACGGATATTATTAGATTCGTTGAGCTTGAACCAAAAGCGATGGGAATTTATAAGAGCCTTGTAAAAGATAGTTTTGCCGACCGGCGAGTCGCCGGGGACATTTCGCACTCAAAGCTTGGTGAAAATACAGAAAATGGCGCCTGCGCTGAAGACTCATATGATCCTAAAAATACAGTGACGGTTACAAACGTGCTTACAAAATTGCTACGATTGTCACAATTAACAGGTGGATTTTTAGGCAGTGATGGAGGTAATTCGTATCAGCAAGTTAGTAAATCGAAACTTGATGCACTTGAAGATATTATCGATGAAGCTATCCAAAGCGGCGAAAAGATTGTAGTTATAGCAAGGTTTGTGCCAGAAATTAGGGCTATACAAAAGCTATTGAAGAAAAAACAAATAAAATATTCCCTCGTTATGGGTGGCGTCAAAGATAGAATGGAACAAATATATGAGTTCCAGCATGATCCTAAAATAATGGTTTTTATAGGGCAAATAGCTACTGCAGGAATGGGCATCACTTTAACCGCATCTTCGACAATGGTATTTTATTCGCTTGACTATTCGATGAGTAATTTTGAACAAACAAAAGCTAGAATTCATAGGGCTGGGCAAGAAAAGAGTGGATACAGAGATTGTATTAAGCTTCTCAAATGGCTTAAAGTCATATGAAATGTTCCTCATCTTTTGAGGAATTTTTTATTTATGACTTGACTTATCTCAAGATAAGAGTTTAGATGTACTTGAAAATTTAAAAATAAGAGTGGCAATACAGA
>JAUNIR010000246.1 GCA_030523345.1 Lachnospiraceae bacterium | reverse complement strand
GTCTCTTGCAACGTATTCTGCAAATGTCGGATTAATAGAGAATTATATTACTCCAATTATTGGAGATGAAAAGCTGGAAAAGATAAATACGAGAGTTCTGGAAAAGTATTATCAGAAACTGTTAAGAACTCCCCAGGTATCCCGGGCCAATTGCAAGAAAACAAATTTGGGATTTGTAACAACAAGTACTATTCGAGATATACACAAGCTTCTTCGTAGCTGTTTTCATCAGGCTGAGAAATGGGAAATTGTAGGAAAGAATCCTGTAACAAATGCAAATGTTCCAAAGCATAGAGGTAAAAAAAGAGAAATATGGACCGCAGAAACGTTAATGTATGCATTGGAAGTATGTGAGGATGAACGATTAAAGATGGCACTTCAACTGTCATTTGCATGTTCTTTACGTTTGGGAGAATTATTAGGTCTGACCTGGGATTGTGTAGATATCACCCCAGAGGCGATTCAAAATGGAAGAGCTTATGTATATGTGAATAAGGAAATGCAGCGTGTAGATAAAACAACGATTACTGAACTTGATGGAAAAGATATTATCCGGATTTTTCCAGAAGTAACAAAAAAGAATAAGACCGTTAGAGTTCTGAAAAGTCCAAAAACAGAGAGCAGTATCAGAAAAGTTTTTCTGCCTAGAACAGTAGCTGAAATGCTTGTCGAATGGAAAAAGGGCCAGGATAAATTGATGGAAATGCTCGGTGACGAATATCAGGACTTTGATCTTGTTATGGCATCTTCTTATGGTCTTATTCGAAATTCATTATGCAAATTGATTAAAGAACATGATCTTCCGCCTGTTGTATTCCATAGCCTTAGACACACCAGTATTACTTATAAATTAAAATTGAATGGTGGTAATATAAAAGCAGTACAGGGCGATTCCGGACATGCTCAGATCAAAATGGTTACGGATGTATATTCTCATATCATTGATGAAGATAGAAGAATTAATGCCGAACTTTTCGAAAATGCTTTTTATGAAAAAAGAATCGCGGATCCTGTTGTTACGCAGGAGCTTAAAGAAACTAATGCGAAAAATGCAACCAGATCAATAGAAACAACAGATACAATTGATCCAGATTTAATGAAAAAAGTATTGGAAAATCCGGAAATGCTTCGTTTATTAACTCAGCTGGCTAAGAATATTGCAAATTAAAAAATAGAGTGCGAGTTTGAAACAATTTATTGTACAGTGAGAGAAGATTATGTTAGAGAGAATTATTAGTGCAGCTTATGACGAATATTTAGCTGAGGATAATCAGGAATTACTGGAATTGGTTCATAGATTAAGAGATAAAATTATGAATGCAGATAAATTAAAGGAACTGTTTGTCGAGGATACTTTGTTGGATGTCGGATCAGCGTATGAGGATGTAGCATTTAAAGCTGGATTTATGGCTTGTGTGAAGTGTTTACATGTGTTGAATGGGGTTACGCCGCTTGAAATGTCAGAGGAAAACAGCCAATTATAAGGTTGCTTTTATAAATACCAAAATGGGAACACTTTATGTGGAAAATACAGCGGGACAATAAAATGCATCTCTACATATCAAAAAACGTAGAGTATTCAACTATACGAAAAAACGCCAGAATCCCTTTGCTTTTTAAGCGGGATTGTGGCGTTTGACTATTTTATTTGACGGTAAATAACTCAGAA
>JAUNIR010000086.1 GCA_030523345.1 Lachnospiraceae bacterium | reverse complement strand
GAGAAGAAGGCCGAACCAGAAAAGGAAAAGCCAGAACCAGAGAAGAAGGCCGAACCTAAAAAGGATATAAAGCCTGAGCCTTCAGAACCTCTTACAGAAGTAAGAATTGAAGGTGGAAAATATCTTAATCCAGAAGATATTGAGAAAGCTATAAGTGAAAACCTTGATATAATTATTGAAACACAAGGCAATGCTTACTGGACAATACATCCATCAGATATTGATGCCGAAAAAGTTAGTTCGATGAGCCGAATGAACCTTGATATATCAGAGTGTGATTTGGATATTCTTGAAGAAGTAATGAAGGCTGGCGAGTCGGTTCAGAATAATCAGAAGCTTTATTCGGCCTTTGACATTTTACATAATGGTAGCTTTGGATTTGAAGCATACCTTACGATGGTACTTGAGAATGCAGGTTCAGGAAATTATGCAAATCTCTATCACCTGGATCCATATGAGATGACGTTAGATTATGTTGACTCTTCATTAATAGATGAGAATGGGGAAGCAACGTTTAGAATGTCCCATGCATCGCATTATGTTATTTTTACTTCTAAAATGGCTATGACACAGGAATCAGTAGGTGAGTTAGTAAAGTATGAAGAACCAGATTCGGATGATGATGAACCGGTTATTCTAAATAATACACCTGCTAAGAAAAAGACTAATCCTTTGAAAGTAGGATTTATGATTATTGTAGTGGCAACGATACTTATTATTATTGCAGCTAGAAAATATAAGAAAAAGGACCATATTGATTTATAATTATAAAGATGATTTTAAACGTAAAATGCTAAATATAGTTTGAAATCTAGTAAAATATGGTATATATTGTTATTAATTAAATACGTACACATTACACTTGGGGGAGTGTAATGTGTACAATTTATTTTAGAAATTAATTGTTTGGGTAGTAGATAATTAGAAAGAGGGGATTAAAATGTCTAAATTCCTAAGAGGCAAATTAGCCAAATCATTAGCTATTTTAGCTATCGCATCACTCGTTTTTTCAAGTATTTGCACACCAATTATGGCAGATGATGTACCACCTGCTAGTGAGGGTTTCGTTGACCCAGTGTTGCCACCTAATGGTGAGGGTTTTATTGACCCAGTGTTACCACCTACTGGCAATGAACCAGGTCCTGTCAACCCATGTGCAAATGGTCACGATTTCCATTCCGTAGTAATAAAAGAACCAACATGTACTGAGAGTGGTATTACAAGGTACGAGTGTTCCCGTTGTAATTATTTTGAGGAGGACACAAATAATCCGCAAGCATTAGGACACCAGGCTGATGGTGGGGTTAAAGTTAAGGATCCAACATGCACAGAGGCAGGTGCCGTACAGTATACATGCGTAAGATGTGGCGCAGATATGGGATCTCAGCAGATTCCTGCATTAGGACATGAACAAAACGCAGGAGAAACACATGATGCGACATGTACAGAGACAGGAAGTGTTCACTACACATGTGTAAGATGTGGCGCTGATATGGGTTCTCAGACTATACCTGCGAAGGGACATACAGAAGATGGCGGAACAGTTGTTAAGCAACCTACAACAACTACCCCAGGTGAAATTGAATATAAATGTGTAAGGTGTGGAATTGTTCTTAGAGAAGAGCAGATACCAGTAATTGGAAAGAGAGAAGTTCCACAGGCAGTATTTGCTACAGATAGTTGCAATCTTACTAACATTCCGGAAAATTCATCCGTAAAAGTAAATGGAAATACTGTTTCAGACAGTGCTACCGGAAGCGTAAATCTTAATGGCTTATTCCCTCAGAGTGGTGACTATACAATTACGGTAGTTGCGAATGGAAATGCTGAGAAGGGTGCCTCAGACCCTCAGGCAATTCATACACATAAACCAAATGCACCTTCACATCTTCAGGCAATTGATGAACCTGCAAATGGTGGTACAGGGGCTATTGGCGGTGTTGATACGTCAATGGAGTATACTCTTGCAGATCAGAACAATTGGTTCATGTGCACAAGTTCATCTCAGCCAGTTAGTGCGGGTATTTATATTGTAAGATACAAGGCTACATCAACAAGCGTTGCTTCAGATCCAATAGAGGTGCTTGTTAAAAAAGCTTCACAGCAGAAGCCTGCTACACCAACTGCAACTTTTGATGGTCCAACACATCAGCTTAGAAACCTATCAGAAGGCATGGTTTATTCTACAAATGGTGGAGATACATGGACTAAGGTTTCAAATGCGGCAGTAACTCTTTCGAATGATGCTGTTCTTCAGGCAGTTTCTTATAAAAGCATAGTTGTAAAAAATATAGTTCAGGGAGTTGAATCAGATATACAGACTGTTCAGGTTGGCAGAGTGCCACAGCCAAACGGTGTTTCAACTACTCCTGCAACAAATGGTTCAAATGGTTCAATTAAGGGCGTTTGGACAGATATGCAGTATATTAAGGAAGGCGGCGAGGCATGGATTGATATAGGTAGTGATACCGTATCAGGACTTGCAAAGGGCAAATATTTTGTACGTCGTAAAGCTGCAGGAAATTTAATCGAAAGTAATCCAATAGACGTCAAGGTAGATGATAAGCAGGGTTCATCAAAAGAAGGAAAACCATCAGCTACATTTAATGCATACAATATGCATATAGATGGAGTTTCAGGCTGCAGACTTTCATTTGATGGAGGAAAGAACTGGACAGATAAGATAAAAGATTCAACATACGTAGTAAATGAATCATATGTTAATACTACAAATGGAATCATTGTATATAGACAAGGTAATGGATCTACAACAAGTGATTCAGACAGACAGTATATTACACTTACAAAGCAGCCAACACCTTCAGGAATTACAGCCACAAGTGCTACACCTACAATTCCTGGATGTATTGTTGGAACAGATGTATCAATGCAGTATAGAGCAGTGGATCAGACGTCATGGGTTGATGTTACTGGAAATACTGTTGCAGTTGCTGCAGGAACATACTATTTAAGAAGACATGGTTATGGAAATTCACTTCCATCAGATTGGCTTACAATTGTTATTAAAGCCAATGTAGTAGTTGAACCAACGACACCAACGAAAGTAGTTCCAATTGAAAATACTAAGCCTAAGACAGAGGCTCAGCCAAAAGAAGAGCCAAAGAAGGAAGAAGTAAAGCAAGAACCTAAGGAAGAAAAGAAGGAACCTGTGGCAGAAGAGGCTCCAGCAATTGTTGTTGAGAACAATATTCCAGCAAGTGGCGGTAATGAACCTGTATCAGCTACGGGTGAAACTGGTTGGCAGGCAATTGAGACAACATTTGAAACAGCTACAGATGCAGTTGTAATCAATCTTAATGAGGCAACATTAATTCCAGCTGATGTAATTGTTAAAGCTGCTGAAACAGATACACCAATTGTTCTTGAGACAATGGAGGGCGCTTCGTGGTCGATTTTACCATCAGATGTAAGAGTAAATGAGATTACTGCACTTAGTAGTGTGGATCTTGGTATTATAAATGATTCTGTTAATATTCCAGAAGCCGCACTATTAACAGTTGAAGATAGCGCAAATGATCAGGTTGTCAGCCAGACATTTGATATTAAACATGAAGGTAATTTTGGATTTAAGGCAGACCTTACAATGAAGGTTAAGGATGGTACACCTGGTCAATATGCTAACCTTTATACTTATAATCCGTTTACTGGAAAACTTGAGTTTATTGACTCTTCAGTAATTGATGAATCAGGCCATGCAACATTCAAGATGTCACACGCTTCAAGTTATGTTATAGTAAAGTCTAAAGAGGCTATGTCTCAGGATTCTGTAAAGGAAGTATCTGTAGAACAGGTTACAAATGATGAGCCAGTTGCTGATAATAATAAGACAGAGGTAAAAGAACCGGCTAAGAAGAAGGTTAGTCCAGTAACTATAGGCCTTATAGTTGTTATTATCGTATTAATCATTGCATTGGTTGCAATTTTGTATTATCAGAAAAATGGTCCTCTTGATGCAGGTAAAAAGAAAAGAAAATAAATTAAATGGAGAAAAGTTATGAATATTGTTTGTTTGGATTTAGAGGGCGTATTAGTCCCAGAAATATGGATTGCTTTTGCGGAAGCAACAGGAATTCCTGAACTCAAGAGAACTACAAGAGATGAGCCAGATTATGATAAGCTGATGAAATTTAGAATTGGCATTCTTAAAGAACATGGCTTAGGACTCAAGGAAATCCAGGATACAATTGCTAAGATTGATCCTCTAGAGGGTGCAAAGGAATTTTTAGATGAGTTAAGAAGCATCACTCAGGTGATTATACTTTCTGATACTTTTTCACAGTTCGCAGGACCACTCATGAAGAAGTTAGGATATCCTACAATTATGTGTAATGAGCTTGTTGTTGCGGACAACGGTGAAATAACAGACTTTAAGATGAGATGTGAAAAGTCGAAGCTTACAACAGTGAAAGCGCTTCAGTCTATTGGATATGATACTATTTGCGCAGGCGATTCACATAATGATTTAGGAATGATTCTTAATTCTAAGGCAGGATTTTTATTCAAATCGACAGATGCTATTAAGGCTGAGTATCCACAGCTTGAAGCATTCGAAGAATATGATGAACTGCTTAATGCAATAAAAAAAGCCCTTTAAGGGCTTTTTTTATTGTGTATATTACTGAACCTGTGGGAATGGGTACTGACCCATCATCATTCCGTAAGTTCTTAGTACCATTTCTTGATTGTTATAATATGTCTGATCAAGATTATTAATTGCATTATATGTATACACATTCTTTAAATTTGTATACTGAGTTGCAAGGTTCTGCTGGTGTGCATATTCATTAGACATAAGCTGGAATGAATTTACTGCAGCCCTCATCTGTGCCTGACGAGCCATCACGTCTGACTGGAACTGTGCGGCTAAAGCCTGTGAAACCTGATCTGCCATTGCAGCTCTGTAGGCAGTCATAACAGGAACTTCAGTAGCGGTATAATAAGACCACTGCTGGCTAAGCCAGTCATTCTGTACCTTTGCAAAGTTGTTTGCGGCATCAAGAGCTCCGTCTGCCTTTACAGTTTTTGGAGCAGCTACTACAGCTACCACTGCAAGAACAGCAGCTATTAAAAATTTTTTCATATTATCTTCCTCCTTGAATCCATATGAACATAAATATACGCTTACTTATAGCATTAATCTATCACATAATATTTATGTAAACAAGTAAAAATGAAAGATATTAGGTAATTATTTTTTGAAAATTGGGGTTACATAAAATCATATCACAACATATTGTATTATGCCCTGAAATAGGCTGAAACTCCCATATCTAATAGTATCTGTAACTTGAAAAGAAAGTAGTTTTGTGTTAGCATAACAAGGTATATGAGTAATTTGGCGTATCATGCGCAGATAATTAAACGAATACAGAGAAGGACATTAAATTATGAATGATTTTAACTCAAGATACAGAAATATTGATGATCAGCCAAGCACAATAAGAACAAATGCTTCTGGCTATGGCCCTGGATATGATATGGGATACGGCGATAGTGATATGGATATCATGGAACAGGAAAATGCTCAGAAGAAAAAGCAGGTAGCTCGTGCGTCTCAGGCAAGAGGAACATCAAGAGGACGTAAGTCAAAGAGAGCAATGCTTATTTATAGCATTATAATTGCTCTTGAAATTGTAGCTCTTGTTGTAATCTGGGTTATGTATTTCACATACGATAGCAAGCTTTCAAAGGGTGGTTCTAATCAGGCAGCTGCAGAATCATCTGAAGGTGGCAATAGTGGTAATATCAATGTAGAGAATGAAAACTTCTCACTTGCATGTACAAAGATTTCTATTACAACAGATGCAACAGGAAATCCAGTTGCTGTTGTTTACTTTACATTTGCTAATAAGACAGAGAATCCACTTAGCATGTCACAGGTTTACAACCCAACATTTAAGCAGGCAGGCATGGATCTTCCTACTGCAACAAGTCTTGCAGAACAGCCAGTAGAGATTTCGAATAAGGATATGCAGGTATCAAATGGTCAGCCAATTGATTGTGCATACGCAGTGACACTTCAGGATACAACTTCAGAGATTAGCATAACAATGCATGACAATTATGAAACATTCTCTGACATTGGAACAACTGTAGTACCAATCAGCTAATTATTTCGTGGAGTAATATGGCACTAAATCGTGATATCTTTCAGCTTACAGGCGGAAAGGGATTCGGAAACGTTACAAGTAATGTAACAGACGAAGAACTTACTAAGTCTAAAGCTTCTGCAAAAACTGAAGAACAGTTGGTAACTAGCGAAAAGCCATTAAGTAAGAAAACATCAACGGGATTTGATTTCTCAGATCAGGATTATGTGATTGAATCTGATTTAGTAACTCCTGTTGTTAAGGCTAAGAAAAGTGAGAAACCACTTATAGTAGTTGTTGATGATGACTTCGAAACGCTTGATTTATTAGAAATATACCTGAAGAGAAATTATCAGTACGAGGGATTTTCTGGACCAAGAGAGGCAATATTCTTTTTAAACCATAATATACCAGACCTCGTGTTTATTGATTGCAAAATTCATACAATGAAGGCACTGACATTTGCCGAGATAATAAGAACAGGTTCTGGTCGTGAAAACGTTCCATTTGTTTTTCTTGGAACAGAAGAGGAGCTTGCTTCAATTAATAAGGATCTTGTTCCGGAGTATTTTATTGGCCAGGTAAAGCGTCCTGTTGCTAGAGGAAGCCTTCAGGAGATGATTGACAAGGTTATTAAAAAGGAAAATAATGAATCTGTAACAGAATAATGATTCGATTTGCATTATAAAAAGCCGTCTGCTAAGCAGGCGGCTTTTTATTGTGACAAAAGTGTGAAAAAAAACCGAATTGATTGACATGTGTACAAGCTAAAGTGTAAACTATATCTTGTGTTTTTATATAATGTGGGTACTATATGAAGTATTTTATGTAAACTGAGAGTGATAATATGGACAATAAAGAAGATAATGTAAAAGAGACAGAAAACAAAGAAATAGTTAAAGAAGCTGAAAAGCGCGAAGAATCTCTTAATGAATCTGAAATTATAGATATTAATAAGTCGGAAGAAGAGGTGAAAGAAACTTCTGACGGTAGGGTGAAACGTGGGCTTGGTGGTAAGAATCCACCAAAGACAAGAGAAGATTTTATTGTTAATCAGCAGAAGAAAAAGAAGCGTAAAAGGCGTATTACTCTTATAGTTGTTTTAGCTGTAATTATTGCGATTATAATGCTGATTGTAAACTTTATTAATAAGACAAAGGATGCTTTTGGAGATCTTATGGCAGGAAATGTTCAGACAGCGTTTGTTGAGCAGAAGACGTTGTACGATTCAAAGAATGCAACGGGAACACTTTATGCTCTTGAGTCGAGAACAATTTCTAGATCATTACAGGGATCAGGACAGGGCGGCGCACAGATTAACGCTATAAATGTTCAGGTGGGCGATCATGTAAGTATTGGCGATGTACTCGTAGAATTTTCTAGTGATAATATTGAAGAATCTATAGCTAGAGCAAAGGAAGATATAGGAACAAAGAAACAACTTCAGGCTATAAATGCAGAGGATGTTCAGAGAAAGTATGTAACTCAGTACGAAGACGCTGCAACATCTATGACATCAACTGCAAAAAATGTTGAGAGAAAATTAGAAGCTCTTCATGAGGCTTGTGATGCATATGGAGATGCGAAACGTGAAAGAGATGAAGCAAAGGATAAAGCTGAGCGAGATGGCATAAATTGGGAGTCTATTAAAGCATCATATGACTCACGAGTTGATTCGGCATATCAAGCCCAAAAAGCAGCGCAGAGAGATTACGACGACGCTGTAGCAGCTCAGGCTGAAGGCGGTGCTGGTAGCATGTCATCCGTAGCAAATAGTTTATCACAGGCAGATTCCGAATATAAGAGAGCACAGATAACTGCAGGGGATGAAGTTAAGGAACTTCAGCGTAAATTGAATGATTCAATTGAAAGCCTTGATGACTATGTAGTATATGCAACAATCGATGGTATTATCACCGAAATAAATGTATCAGAAGGTAATACATTTGTATCAGGAAATGTACTTACAATTCAGGATGATTCAGGATTTAAAGCAGATGTACTTGTAGATGAATACGATATTCCTAAAGTTAAGAAGGCCTACAACGAAAAGAAAGCTCAAGGCAAAAATCTGGATGTAGTTGTAAAGACTGATGCTACAGGAGATGAAGAATTTAAGGGACATGTAACACTTATTTCTCCTACATCTACTACAACGGCTAATAATGGAACATCATCAAGTGGAAGTAATTCTTCAGGTGGCTCAAGTGGAAGCTCATCGGGAACAGCAAACTATAAGGTTTCAATTGAGCTAGATGAAACAGATGAAGCGCTTATGATAGGAATGTCTGCTAAGGTTGCTATTGTTTGTGATCAGTCACCAGAAAATTCATTATGCGTGCCTTATAATTGCGTAGAGGAAATAGAGGACGGCAAATTTATTGTAAAGGTAATGGACGAGAACGGTGATAAGAACACAGTCGATGATTTGAAGAAAGACATCGGAAGTGATGCTAGTAATGGCAATAGTTCAGATATCGTAGTTGAAAATAATGCTGGTGGTGCGGCAAGAAAACCAAAGAAGCAAAACCCGATTTCAAAGGCTGTTTCTGATGTGACAAAGAATAATAAGAATGAAGTAGCAGCAGGACGCAACTATAGAGAAGTAGAAATAGATAAGATCTTTGAAACAGATTACTATGTAGCAGTAAAGGCAAAAAATCCAGATAGCCTCAAGACAGGTGATGAAGTAATGATTGTTACTGATAAGGCTAATGGTAATGATATTATGGCTATGTTTGGTGGCCCTGGCCCAGTAGGGGTTTATTAAGACAGGAGGTAAAATAGTGGCTAAAGGTGATGTCATTATTGACATGAAAAATATAGTAAAGCGCTATTTTATAGGTCAGCCTAATGAACTTGAAGTTTTACATGGAATAGATATGCAGGTGCATGAGGGGGAATTTGTGGCTATTGTTGGCCAGTCAGGTTCTGGTAAGTCTACCCTTATGAATGTAATCGGCGCACTTGATAGACCTACAGAAGGTGAATATATTTTAGACGGAGTAGACATGTTTTCGGCTCCAGATGATATGCTTTCTGATATTAGATGCCATAAGATAGGATTTGTATTTCAGACTTATAATTTAGTAGCTAGAACATCGGCGCTTAAAAATGTAGAACTTCCAATGCTTTATTCAAATACGCCAAGAGGAATTCGTACAAAACGTGCGAAGGAACTTTTAGCTATGATGGGTATGGAAGAACGTATGAAGCACACCCCTGATGAGCTTTCTGGTGGTCAGAAGCAGAGAGTTGCAATTGCTAGAGCAATGGCTAATGATCCTTCGCTGATTCTTGCAGACGAACCAACAGGTGCTTTGGATTCTCAGACTGGAAGACTTATTATGGACATTTTTCATGATCTTCATAAGAATCAGGGAAAAACAATTGTACTCATAACGCATTCTCCGGAATTAGCTGAAGAGTGCGAAACAGTTATGACGCTTAAGGATGGTATGTTTGTTGACGTAAGGAAAGGAAGTGGAAAACTTGCTGTTCTTTGAAAATGTAGCACTTGCTATTTCGTCACTAAAATCAAATATGATGCGTACAGTACTTACAATGCTTGGAATTATTATAGGTATTGGGGCTGTAATATGTATTGATAC
>JAUNIR010000085.1 GCA_030523345.1 Lachnospiraceae bacterium | reverse complement strand
TGCTTGATAATACACTTGAGTTCCTTGTTATGAGTGGTGTTCCAATGCCACTTGCTATCATGATGATGATTCCTGAGCCTTGGAAAAATGATGGCGGAATGAGCAGAAAGAAGAGAGATCTTTACAGATATTATGCAACTATGATGGAGCCATGGGATGGCCCTGCAGCTATTCTTTTCTCAGATGGTGATGTAGTAGGTGCAGTTCTTGATAGAAACGGACTTCGTCCATCAAGATATTATGTAACAAAGGACAATAAGCTTATTCTTTCATCAGAGGTTGGAGTCCTTGATATTGATCCTGAAAATATTAAAGTAAAGTCACGTCTTCAGCCAGGTAAGATGCTTCTTGTTGACACAGTTAATAAGAGGATTATTTCTGATGAAGAATGTAAAGAATATTATGCAATGAAACAGCCATATGGTGAATGGCTTGATTCACATCTTGTAACACTTTCTGAATTACCAATTCCAAATCAGAAGGTTGCACATTATGATGATGAGACAAGAGATCGTCTCTTTAAAGCATTTGGCTACACATATGAAGATGTTAAGGAAGCTATCATTCCAATGGCAACAAATGGTATTGAGGCAACAGCTTCAATGGGTATAGATGTGCCTTTGGCAGTTCTTTCAGAAAAACATCAGCCATTATTTAATTACTTTAAGCAGATGTTTGCTCAGGTTACGAACCCACCAATTGATGCTTTAAGAGAAGAGGTAGTTACAGATACAACTGTTTACCTTGGTTCAGACGGTAACCTTCTTATGGAAAAGCCTGAGAACTGTAACGTGCTTCAGATTCATAACCCAATTCTTACAAGTGTTGATCTTATGAAAATTAAGCACATGAATAAGCCTGGATTCCATGTAGAGACTGTATCAATTCTTTATTATAAGAATACTTCTTTGGAAAAAGCAGTAGATAAGCTTTTCATTGAGTGTGATAGAGCGTATAAGAAGGGTGCAAATATTATTGTTCTTTCGGACAGAGGAGTTGATGAAAACCATTTGGCAATTCCTTCACTTCTTGCAGTATCTGCAATTGAGCAGTATCTCATTCGTACAAAGAAGAGAACAGCAGTTTCTATTATCTTAGAGTCAGCTGAGCCAAGAGATGTTCATCATTTTGCAACACTTCTTGGATATGGTGCACGTGCTGTAAATCCATATCTTGCGCAGGAGTGTATTGCGGATTTGATTGATAAAGGACGTCTTGACAAGGATTATCATACAGCTATTGAAGATTACAACAATGCAATCGTTCATGGCATTGTTAAGATTGCATCTAAGATGGGTATTTCAACACTTCAGTCATACCAGTCAGCACAGATTTTTGAGGCTGTAGGTATATGCAAAGAAGTTATAGATAAGTACTTTACAAATACAGTTTCTCCAGTAGATGGAATTACACTTTCAGAAATTTCTGATGATGTTGAATTCAGACATAATCAGGCATTTGATCCACTTGGACTTCAGATTGATGAAACTCTTGAGAGTACTGGAAGTCATAAACTTAGAAGCGGTGACCAGGCAGAAGAACATTTATATAATCCAAAGACAATAGTTGCACTTCGTGAAGCAACACACCAGGGATCATATGAAAAGTTCAAAGAATATTCTGCACTTATTAATGATGAAAGAAAGCTTCGTAATTTACGTGGACTCTTTGATTTCGAATACGACAAAAAGGGTGGCATTCCAATTGAAGAAGTAGAGCCTGCATCAGAAATTGTTAAGAGATTTAAGACAGGTGCTATGTCATACGGTTCTATTTCAAAAGAAGCGCACGAATGTATGGCAATTGCCATGAACAGACTTGGCGGAAAG
The DNA here is from genome assembly GCA_030523345.1 of Lachnospiraceae bacterium. Classification (GTDB taxonomy): domain Bacteria; phylum Bacillota; class Clostridia; order Lachnospirales; family Lachnospiraceae; genus UBA2868. The sequence continues at coordinate 7,910 of JAUNIR010000085.1, read as the reverse complement.
TCAAACTCTGGTGAAGGTGGAGAAGATCCAGAGAGATTTGATACAGAGAAGTGTTCTGCAATTAAGCAGGTTGCTTCAGGTAGATTTGGTGTTACAAGTGCATACCTTGTAAGCGCTAAGGAAATTCAGATTAAAATGGCACAGGGTGCTAAACCAGGTGAAGGTGGACATCTTCCAGGAAAGAAAGTATATCCTTGGATTGCAAAGACACGTTGTTCAACTCCAGGTGTATCACTTATTTCACCACCACCTCACCACGATATTTATTCTATAGAGGATTTGGCACAGCTTATATATGATCTTAAAAACGCAAATAGAGATGCAAGAATTTCTGTAAAGCTTGTATCTGAAGCAGGTGTTGGAACAATTGCTGCAGGTGTTGCTAAAGCGGGTGCACAGGTAATTCTCGTCTCTGGATATGATGGAGGTACAGGTGCAGCTCCTAAGTCATCAATTCACAATGCAGGTCTTCCATGGGAGCTTGGACTTGCTGAGACTCACCAGACTCTTATGCTTAATGGTCTTCGTGAGAAGGTAAGAATTGAAACAGATGGAAAACTTATGACTGGTCGCGATGTTGCGATTGCATGTGCACTTGGAGCAGAAGAGTTTGGATTTGCAACAGCTCCACTTGTAACAATGGGTTGTGTAATGATGAGAGTTTGTAACCTTGATACATGTCCAGTTGGTATTGCAACTCAGAATCCAGAGCTTAGAAAGAGATTTGCGGGTAAGCCTGAATATGTTATGAACTTCATGATGTTCATTGCAGAGGAACTTCGTGAAATCATGGCAAAACTTGGTGTTAGAACTGTAGACGAGCTAGTTGGCCGTACAGATATGCTTAAAATTAGAGATGGTTATATAGGTGGAAAAGAAGCTGCAGATGAACAAATTGACAGAATTATGTCAACCTACGCTAGAAAGCTTGATATGGCGCCTATTCTTGGAAAAGACCCAGAATCATCAAAGAAAAAAGTAAAGACTCAGCATTTTGATCCTAAGAAGGTATTTGACTTTAAGCTTAATGAAACAATGGATGAGGATGTTTTACTTCCTGCATTTGAGCCATTTTTTGATAAGAAAGAAAGTGCATATATTGATGTAGAAGTATCAAGTATTAACAGAACACTTGGAACAATTATGGGTTCTGAAATTACAAAGAGATTTGGTGAAAGCCTTGAAGACGATACATACACAGTGAACTGTACTGGTGGTGGCGGTCAGAGCTTTGGTGCATTCATACCAAAGGGTATGACAATGAGACTTTCTGGTGATTCAAATGACTACTTCGGAAAGGGATTGTCAGGCGGTAAGCTTGTTGTTAAGCCAGAAGAAAACGCATCATTCAAGGCGGAAGAAAATATTATTATTGGTAATGTTGCACTTTATGGTGCTACAAGCGGAAAGGCATTTATAAACGGTATTGCTGGTGAGAGATTTTGTGTAAGAAACTCAGGTGCAATTGCTGTAGTTGAAGGCTGTGGTGACCACGGATGTGAGTACATGACAGGTGGACGAGCAGTCGTTCTTGGAGAAACAGGTAAGAACTTCGCCGCTGGTATGAGTGGTGGAATCGCATACGTTCTTGATATGAATCACGATTTCTACTTAAGAGTAAATAAGCAGATGGTTGAAATGTCAGAAGTTACAGAAAGAGAAGACGTTAGAGAACTTAAGGCGCTTATTACAGAGCATGTTAAAGAAACTGATTCAGCACTTGGAAAAGTTATATTAGATGACTTTGAAAAGTATTTACCATTCTTTAAGAAGATTATACCTACAGAATACAAGAAGATTATTGAGGCGCAGAGATAATAATATAGAAAAAATATTTGTACTACGACAAAATAATCTTTGTGAAAGGAAGGAACCAAAATGGGTAAAGCAAGTGGTTTTATGGAATATGAGAGGGAAGCAAATAACTGGGTTGCACCTCTTGAAAGAATAAAAAATTATGAGGAGTTCAAAACTCCAAAGCCTTTAGAGGAGAGAAGAATCCAGGCAGCAAGATGTATGAATTGTGGAGTGCCATTTTGTCAGTCTGGCGAGCAGTTTGGTGGAATGTATTCTGGATGTCCTCTTCATAATCTTATTCCAGAGTGGAATGATGAAATATACAGAGGCGATATGAAGGAAGCTTATGAGCGTCTTAGAAAGACTAATAACTTTCCAGAATTTACAGGTCGTGTATGTCCTGCACTTTGTGAAGCAGCATGTACATGTGGACTCAATGGGGAGTCGGTAACATGTCATGACAATGAATTGTCTATTATTGAGGAGGCATTCGAGAAGGGATATATACAGCCTGCTGAAATCAAAATCAGAAGTGGCAAGAAAGTGGCAGTTATTGGTGCAGGTCCTGCAGGACTTGCAGCAGCAGACCAGCTTAATAAGAGAGGCCATAACGTTACGGTATTTGAAAGGGATGAAAATCCTGGCGGACTCTTAATGTATGGAATCCCAAATATGAAGCTTAATAAAAAGGTTGTTAAGCGTCGTATCGATCTTATGAAAGAAGAAGGTGTCGAATTTAAGTGTGGTGTCAATGTGGGCGCAAAGTCATCAGCCGATTCTAAAGGAGAGGTTAGTATTACTCAGTTAAAGAAAGAGTATGATGCCGTAATTCTTGCGACAGGTGCAAAATTTGCAAGAGACTTAAATGTTCCTGGAAGGGATGCTAAGGGTGTGTATTTTGCAGTAGACTTTTTATCAGATGCAACTAGATCGGTAACTGGTGGTACACCAAAGTTCCCAGTTCAGGGTTCAGGAAAGAAACCAGTATTCGAGACAGCTAAGGGTAAGAATGTTGTTATCGTCGGTGGTGGTGATACTGGTAATGACTGTGTTGGTACTTGTATCCGTCAGGGTGCTAAGTCAGTAGTGCAGCTTGAAATGATGCCTAAGATGCCAGATGAAAGAAGTGAGTCAAATCCATGGCCACAGTGGCCTAAGGTTTGCAAGACAGACTATGGCCAGCAGGAAGCAATTGCTGTATTTGGTTCTGATCCTAGAATTTATCAGACAACTGTTAAGGAAATGGTTAAGGATAAGTCTGGTAACCTCAAGGCAATCAAGATTGTGTCTTTAGAATTTAAGAAAAATGAAAAGACAGGTCGCATGGATATGGTAGAAGTTAAAGGTTCTGAAAAGGAAATCAAGTGTGAACTTCTTCTTATCGCAGCGGGATTTCTCGGTTGTGAACAGTATGTCATGGATGCGTTCAAGGTTGAAAAGAATGCAAGAGGTAACATCGCAACAGAAGAGGGTAGCTACGAGACATCAGTTCCTGGAATATATGCAGCCGGTGACTGCAGACGTGGTCAGTCACTTGTAGTATGGGGTATTGCCGAAGGTAGAGCCTGCGCTGCAGAAGTTGAAAAATTCTTGATGCAGTAGGAATGCTGTGAGAAAAATAGAGGGCATGAAAATTGCCTGTGCGGGCATAGAGCAACCTAGCGGGCATAGTAAATCGCGAAAGTGCGCAAAACAATGCCTATACTCTATCGGTTACAAAATCAATGAATTCCTGGGCGGCATGTGAGAGCGTGCGATGCTTGCTCCATACTAAAATGTATGACACAGTAGGTGCGGGATCGCTAAATTCTTTAATTACAACATCATCATTTTTAATAATGTTTTTAGACGAGGCAGGGAAAATGGCAACACCAATTCCCTGTCTTGTTAATTCATAGGCGCTAAGTACATGAGCAACCTTACATATAACTTTTGGATTTTTATTTGTACCTTCGAACCAGCCACCAATTTCTGCAAGACGAGATTCTCTTGAAGGGATAATTAAATCGTAATCAGCAATTTGTGACATTGATATTTTTTTTGTTTTTACTTTGGCAAGAGGATGCTCCTTTGGAATAATGGCAACCCATTTTTCCTGAAATACCGGAACTGACTCAAGTCCAACACCGTTATGAGGCTCCATGATAACTGCAACCTCACATAATCCATTCATAACACGTCCAGCTACATCATCAGAATTTCCATTCCAAAATGTGTACTGTACATGAGGATTTATCTCATGAAAATCACTAATCCACTGAGCTAATAATCTAGGGGCGTTACCTTCGACTGTGCCAAGATTGAGCATGCCTTGTAGGCCATGTTTTAATTCTCTTACTTCCGATGTGGAATGTTCCACAAGATCAAGAACCTGTATTGCATATTGTTTAAAAAGCTCACCTTCATCTGTAAGTGAGAGAGCATGTTTCTTTCTGTTAAATAGGGTTACACCGAGCTCATCCTCTAAATCCATAATTTGCCTTGAAAGAGGAGGCTGCGCTATACAAAGCTTTTCAGCAGCTCTCGAAAAGTTCATTTCTTCTGCGACTGCGAGAAAATATCTAATATGTCTTAGTTCCATATACACCTCCACATAGTTGACATAAACAATATTATGTATACTTCGTTAGATAAAACTTAAATCCAGTAGCTTATTACCTGAATCAGACAAAAAGCTGCTGGAGTAAACCACAATAACCGTTTCCATTTGCTGCCTAAATTAATAAATAGATATCCAAGTGTATTCACGATGATTAGCGGGATAGTCCCTAGTGTTAGACACATACCTGCAGCATCCCACGCCTCAACGGGAAGCATTGCATCTGGATTTGCAATATAAGTGTTGTGTGTTATGTACTCAAATGAGAAGTAGCATAAGCAAATAATACCTATTATGTTTAAGGTTATAACTATTCTTTTGAAAATTTGATTGTTATTCATATTAATCGTATTTTCTACTATACCTTAAAAGTATCACAAACCAATTATAATATGTATTTCACTATTTTTCTAGTGTGAGGTATTATAATATCAACAAGAGAGATAAAAATACTGAATTCATTCAAAATAAAAAAGGAGGTAATGATTATGAAGGTTAGAGAATTTCTTAAAGAGTATTATGGCACATTCGCACATAAGTAGAATTTAACATGAAAGCAGGTGATTTTATGTTGAAGGAAGTATTTAATCCACTATTGTAAAGATAACAGGATTACATATTAAGGAAAATTAAATATGGTAAATATTAGAAATGTAAATTAGAGGCCCGTACTGAGTGATGACAGTAGGGGCCTTTAATGTTGTAGATGATTTTTAGAATGTAAATATACTAAAAGTTTATTATCACATCTATTATAAAAAGCTATAATTGTAATTGGAATGTTATAAAATCGATATAAGACTAACAATTAGAGGGAGATAATATGTCTATTTATGCAATGAGCGATATTCATGGTATGTATGGATCGTTTATAAGAAGAGTAAAACAATTAGATGACCTAAAATCCGTAAAGGAGGGAAAGGATAAGTTAATTCTTCTTGGTGATTATATAGATGGAGGAAATAATAGTTTCAAAGTGTTAAAGACAATATATGATTTACAGATGGAAGTTGGTTCTGACAATATGATTGTTCTTATGGGAAACCATGATAAATGGTTTCTTGACTTTATAGAAGGAAAGAATGATGATTGGATATATGGGCACACAAGCAATGCTGTATTAGAAACTTTTCTACATGAACCTCAGATTGAGGAACTTACCTATATTATTAATAAGATAAATCCTGGAAAAGCTAAAATGGATAAGTTAACAAAATATGTTGTGGATTGTTTAATGGAAAATCATGGTGACCTAATTAGATGGTATAAAAAACTCCCTTTATATTACAAAACGAACACGCAGATTTTTGTTCATGCGGGTGTTGATGAGGAAGCTGAAGAGTATTGGCATGTTGGTACCTCGGATGAAATGTTTATAGAAAAATATCCACCAACCAAAGGCGAATTTTATATGGACATAATAGCAGGTCACGTGTCAACGTCAACGGCATCAGGAGACATGGAACAGCATGATATATATTATGATGGTAAAAGCCATTTCTTTATTGATGGTGTTGACTCATATCCAAATAACACGTGGGATGACGATAGAATTATTCCAGTTTTGATTTATGAAAAGAACAAGATAAAAGGTGAAGACATAGGGCAATATTATTCGCTACTAGAAGATGGAAGAAAAAAATTAATAGTTACGAGAAAATTGAATAAATATGCTAAAATGTAAAAGTAACTGTAATACAAAAAAGAGGGCAAAAAATTGATTACCAAAAACCAAAACAATAATGAAAATATTGTAGAGAAAGTAAAGGGCATAATCGAGAAATTATGTTGGGTACCATTACTGACAGGATTAATTGGATACTGTTATATGGGAAATATGTCTTTTGTTGAAGGATTGTATGCAACAATAGCTCTTTACTTTGTAAATCCTGTTTCAGATCTTAATAATGTAATGGTAATCATTACCAAATTCCTGGCGGTAATTGTTACAGCTACAATTATTATAAGTTTGGCAAGAGATGCATGGTATAGAATTCAGAATTTTATAGTAAAGTTTTATAAAGATTCTACTGCGATATATGGCGATGATTATTATAGTAAAAAGTTTGCGGAAAATTATAAACATGGATATTTGTGCGAAGACTTACATGCAAAGAGAATAGAAAAAACAAAGGATCACGTAGTGATGTTTTCAGATGATCTTGAAAACATAAAATTTATTTCAGATCACATGGAGGAGTTTAAGTCGAGCAAAAGCCGAGTATTTATGCGCTTAAACAAGCTAGATCCATTTATGTTTGATGAGCTTGATGATGATATGAACCTTCATTTTTTCAATTTCTATGACATATTAGCAAGAGATTATTGGGAAAAACACAGCTTAATAGAAGCGTGTCTTAATGCATCTGACGAAGAAAAAATAAAAGTAGGTATTTTAGGATATGGGAACATTGGAAGGGCTATATTCAGAAATGGGTATCTGAATAATTTGTATTCAATAACTCAGAATATTGAATATCATATTTGGGGATGTTCTAAGCAGGAGAGTGCATTTTTACAGAAACTAAATACAGGAAATAAAGATATAATTGTTGTTCACGATTCAGATTACCTTGATTGCTCAGATGAAATAGCTGGTATGACAAGGGTTATTTTGACAGAAGAAAAAAATAGTATCGAACTTATTAGGCAGCTATTCTCATACATTTCTTATCCTCAGATACACTGTTATAGTGAGAAAAAAATATCATTCGACCAGATATTTAAATCAAAGGATATTCCAGTTGTATTCTTTGGAAATATGGAAGGAATTTTGTCAGCAGAAACAATAAAGACAGAGAAAGAATACCGTCTTGGAAAGCTTTTCAACTATAACTATAATTGTGTTGATAAAGCAAAAAAAGAAGGAATTAAAATTGAAAAATTAGAAGATTACAATCACATAAACGAGGAGAGTGTTGAGTCACAGTGGAAAGAACTTTCAGTTTTTATAAAGGGTTCAAATATAGCTTATGCAAATCACTATTGGATTAAGAAATACCTCAGAAGTATGGCTACACCTACTCCTGAAAAGGTTATTGCAGAACTAGAACATATTCGCTGGTGCAGATACCATTATTTCCATGGATGGGAATACGGAAAAGAACGAGACAATGAAAAACGTATACATCCATTATTGGTTGATTTTTCAATGCTTGATTACGATGATAAGCAGAAGGACGAAATTAGTCTTAAGTCAGTAAAAGAAGAGGTAGATTTAGTATACTAAGATTTCATGAAGAAAAATGATGTTAGTAAGGTGGAAATAAAGATGTCGTTGAAAAGCCAAGCTGTAAAACCAAAATCCTATGAAGGAGATAAGCCATATATTTTTATTAGTTATTCTCATAGAGATTCAAAAATTGTATGGCCAATTATCGAACAACTGAATAAAGATGGATATAGAGTTTGGTATGACGATGGAATTGATCCAGGAACAGAGTGGGATCAATTTATTGCAGACAAAGTCTGCAATAGTGGTTGTTTTCTGGCGTTTATGAGTGAGGCATATCTT
>JAUNIR010000245.1 GCA_030523345.1 Lachnospiraceae bacterium | reverse complement strand
ATATGTAGGGATCACGAAAAGGGATGTTAAAGTCATAGCATTGTAACACAAAAACTCGAAAACAAATAGGTCTAATTTGAGATTTGAATTATATGAAACTGTTCCTTCTAGAATAGAAGCAAGAATTATGGAGCAAAAAATAATTAACTTATTAGGTCTGCACAAATATGGGGGGCAGCTGTATAATAAGATAAATTCTATTAATCCTGTGTTATGGCATGATTATGATATTCCTGATACAATATTTAAATAATAGAATATGAACAGAATTGTTATCAAGAAAGGTGATGTGTTTGTTGTAAAAACAGATTGCTACAAACGTTATTTCCAATATGTAGTAGATGATCTTACCCAATTAAACAGTCGGATAATTAAAGTATTTAAGGAATCTTACCCTTTAAACGTTGATGTTAATATACATCAAATAGTTCAAGGTGAAGTGGATTTCTATACTCACACTATGATAAGAGATGGAGTGCGAAATCATTATTGGGAGAAAGTCGGAAAAGCAGAGATTGTGGACAATATAGTTTTCCTATTTAGGTCGAGTTTAGACTATATTGAGGGGAACAAAGTGGCGGTGTCTAACAGATGGAAAGTTTGGCATGCTAATGATAATTGTATGAAATATATAGGCAAACTGACAGATGAATACAAGAAAGCGGAAATAGGCTTTGTTGATGATGCAGAGAGTGTGTATATTAGGATTATAACAGGTAAAGTCCGTGGATATTATCCAGCTTATGAATGACTTTGTGTAATTATTATTAATGAAGTATGGTTTGAAATATAGGCAAGAATTGACCAACAGTATATTATTGACTATTGTTATGTAGTTTACAAAAAGGGGAAGTTTACATTATGAAGAATAAAGAGATTTTAGAATTGATATGTATGTCCTTTAAAAATCAGGGCTTTTCCAAAAGGGGGCCTCTGATATATAAGCCCATCAGCGATAACCTGGAAGCGATAGTATATCCTTTACTTTTTCCAGATAGAAAAGCAGGAACAACCTTTGTTTGTTTAAACATTGCGTTCAGACAATACGATATTGAAAAAATTTATTCCAGCCTGAAGAATTTAAAAAAAAGCGAAATGCCTGCTTATACTTATGTAATTGGCATTGAAAAAATTATTTCAAATTGCAGGAATTTATTCTGGATGTTCAGTGTAAATAATGAGGCTGCTTCTACCTTAGATGATATGGTAAAATATGTGACAACCTATGCTTATCCTTTTTGGGAAGAGCTTAAGAACCCTAATTTCCTATTTGATATCATTATAAACGATGTTAAGGGGGGAGCTTATGACAAGAAAACAATAATACCGATTTATCTTTTTATTATTGGACAAAAGACAAAGGGAATAGAATATATTGAAAATGAATTAAGGAGAAATAGAAAGACGAAGAAAAATGATTAATAACTTATGATAATACAATTATCAAATTTACCTGTTGATGATGTTCATGGTAATGCTAATATCATAGATCCACAATATCTTGAATTTGCAGAAAGATACAAGAAGCTATAAATGAATATCTTTATTTAGAATGAACAATATTGAAATAAAGTATGGCATATAAGGTAAATGTCTATGTGGCATAAGTTGAGACATAGCTATAATTCGTTCAGCAGCATAATGTTGATAATATTCATGCTGTTGTGCTATTGTGCCTCTACTTTTGC
>JAUNIR010000084.1 GCA_030523345.1 Lachnospiraceae bacterium | reverse complement strand
TATTATATCATAAATCCAGTGTTAAATCATTCTCCTTAATCCAGCCAATCTTTCTAAAAAGACTACCAAGTAATGCACAGATAACAGCAGGAAGAATAAATGAAACACATATAAGTCCAATCCAGTCCATTGCAGTAATAGATGTCTTAACGCCATCAGCTACATTCTGAACCCAGCCTGAATAAACACCAATCTGTCCAACTAATCCGCATGTACCCATTCCTGAGCTTACTGCTGCACCATTCATTTCAAGCTTAAATATACATGTTGCGATTGGTCCTGTTATAGCACTTGTGAGTATTGGTGCAATCCATACTTTAGGATTTTTAACAATATTTCCCATCTGTAACATAGATGTTCCAATACCCTGAGCTAAAAGGCCGCCCCACTTATTTTCTTTAAAGCTCATAACAGCAAAACCTACCATCTGAGCACAACATCCTGCAACTGCTGCTCCACCTGCAAGTCCTGTAAGACCAAGTGCTGCACAAATAGCTGCTGAACTTATAGGAAGTGTAAGTGCAACACCTACAATAACTGAAACAATAATACCCATTACAAATGGATGAAGCTCTGTTGCCCACATAATGAGCTTTCCAAATCCTGCTGCGGCTGCACCAAGTCCTGGTCCCCACCATAATGATAAGAGCACACCAACTGCTAATGTAACTGCTGGTGTTACGATAACATCAACCTTTGTTTCCTTAGAAACCATTTTACCAATTTCTGCTGCAAAAACAGTAATAATGAGAACTGCTAATGGTCCGCCTGCGCCACCGAGTTCATTTGCAGCACCACCAACTGCAATAAGTGTAAATAATACAAATGGTGGGCAATGAAGTGCTGAACCAATAGCAACTGCCATTGCAGGTCCTGCTGCCGCTTTTGCGTAATTACCTATTGTAACTAATATTTCTATACCAAGTTGTGTACCAAGTGTAGAGAATATTGTACCAATAAGAAGTGATGCAAATAATCCCTGTGCCATTGCACCAAGGGCATCAATTAAATATCTTTGAACAGATATCTCAATATCCTTTTTCTTAAGAAAAGCCTTGAATTTTTCCATATTTTCCTCCATATAAAAGAAAAAGTAAGCTTCGCGAACCTTATCTTTTATCATACATAAACAAATAAAGGTTTACAGTTGCATTATACTGTAAACCTTTACTGTAAAGTTGTCAATATGAATGTAAGAACTATTTAAACTTAACTGCTGTTCCGTAGGCTACAACCTCTGCTGCTGATGCCATAATCTGTGATGAGCCATACTTTACACCAATTACAGCATCCGCTCCAAGTGCAACAGCTTCATCAACCATACGTTTAGTGGCAATCTGGCGAGCCTCGTTTAGCATTTCTGTGTATCCAACTAACTCTCCACCTACTAGAGACTTCATACCTGCCATAAAATCTCTACCTAAATTCTTTGTCTGAACTATTGTTCCCTTTACTATTCCTAATGGTTCAAAATCCTGTCCTGGAATTGTTTCAATACTTAGAAGCTTCATCTTCTTCTCCTCCTTCAATCTCTTTGTTTCTCTGTATTAACGCTATTATCAAGCCTGTCAATATAATGACTGGTACTGCTATGGCTATAAAAAGTACTATAAGTGGCATTTCCTCTGTTACATATGCATAAATCATTGCACTAAGCCATATTAATGCAAATGTCGCCATAACAGAAAAGCCAAGCAGTGCACCAAGTTTTTTTTGTAAATGAACATCTATACTTTTGATCTCCATAAACTGTGCTCCTTCCCTTTCAAGCTGCTCAATATTATTAAGGCACTCTTCAACATCAAGACTCTCTAGTGTCAAATCCTTATCAGCCAACACCTCACAGAAATTTCTCATCTTTTCCATGTTGTCTCTCTGGTTTTCAAGGTAGGAAACCTGCGCTTTAAGAATATCATCCAAACTTTTCTTATTAGAAAAGAGAAGTTTGATGTCTTCGATTGGTACGGCAATAAGTCTTAATAATTTAATTTCTCTAAGTCTTTTTACATCATTAAGATTATATTCTCTGTAACCATTTTCAGCTCGCTCTACTCTGATTAGGCCTTGATCTTCGTAAAAGCGAATATTCTTTTGTGTGATTCCAACTAACTCTTCAACCTGTTTGATTTTCATCTAAATAGCCTCGTTTCCTGTGTCTATAGCCTATTTTTACAGCTTCCACCAAGTGGAAGGTCAATACTTTTTTTAATTTTTTTTAATTTTTTACTATTTTCTTACTGTATTTAGGTTCTACTAAATTAATTATACCTTTTCATCATCAAATTTCTAGATTAGATATTTTGTTTCTCAAATAAATAAAAATAAGATTATATACAATATATAATCATAAAAAACAAATAATAATTTTGATAAATATGATAAACTTAACCTATGGATCACAAGAAAACAAAAATAATTAAAAAAGAAATATTTCTATACATAATGCTTCTATGCTTTAGCATATACCTTATTATAAGTCGTCTTGGTGGAAATGAAGATGATGACCTTACATATGCATCTGAAGTAAATCTTGTTCAATGTGAGCTTTCATCTATTGTAGATGGTGACACTATTTGGGTTATAAAAGACGGAAAACGTACAAAAGTCCGTTTTATTGGCATTGATACTCCAGAAAGTGTTCATGCTGATACTACAAAAAATAACGAATATGGAGAGGCTGCTTCTGATTTCACCAAATCAGTACTTAAAGATATTGATAGTGTTTATCTTGAATATGATGTAGAACCTCAGGATAAATATGGAAGAGAACTAGCATATGTATGGTTAAATCCCGATACATCTGATTTTGATAATAATTGCGTAAATGCATTGATAGTTTCAAACGGATACGCAATGGCTAAAACATATGCTCCAAATACCAAATACGATGATAAGCTTATTGACTTATGCAAAACATCCATAGATAATAACATTGGACTTTGGAAAGAAGCCGGTTTTAGAAAACTTTGGGAGAAATAAAATGAATCAACCTGTAAAAACAAAATACTATACTTATTCAGGAAACACCCATGATACAGCTCGTAGTACAAGTAAATCAGGTGACAACATTGAATCTGGTCTCCAAATGGCTCTTCAAATGAGAAAACAGCCAAAACGTTGTTCTGGCTGTGGTAATCCTCTTGCCTATAAAGGTCTTGGCGTTTATGAATGTATAATTTGCAAAGAACCAGTTGTAACAAATTACGGAAAAGTTCGTCAGGTCTTAGATATTCAAAGTACAATGACTGTGCCTGAGATTTGCGAGCAAACAGGTCTTACTAAGGCTGAAATTAAGGAACTTATTGATGAAGGTTCAATAAGGGTTATTAACGGAGTGGTGACAGTTTAATATTCACTGTCATCAAAACCTTTTCAGACAATATAAAATCTATACTTCACGCCTCTTGACCTAAGACTATTCTTTAGAAGTAAATAGTCACTCTCTACAGCTTCAACATCACTTGCGGACACTTCATAATCAGAATACAGCAGATTCTCATAAAACTTTAAAAATCCAATGTGCTCTGCCAGTTCATTGTCCCTCTCAATCTTTCTTTTATACTCATCAAGGGTTTCATTCTCGTAAAGCATATATCCAAGAATCTTTAAAATTCGCATATTTTTGCCAATCATAGTACGAACCTTATCTTCTTCATTCATCTTACGATATTTTTTCCCTGCTATGATTCTTGAAATTAGAAGATATATTATTCCAAATAAAATGGCACATATCAGAGGAATAACAAAGTATAAAATATATACATAATTCTTTTCCTCTTCCTGTGGTAATTCATCCATACTAACATTACTAGCAGTGTCGTTAATAACTGCGTGATTTTGATAAATTCCCTTTTTATCCCCCGTGGTCCTTGAAACAGACCATCCTCTTGATACCGAATATCCTGGGGTCGCTTCGAATATCATCCATCCAAAATTATCAAAATATACTTCTGCCCATGCATGAGCTTTATTCTCTGTTACTAAGGTATCTACATCCTTACGTTCTACATAGTAACCCTGAACATATCTTGCTGGATGTCCTAACTGTCTTGCAAGAAGCGTAAAAGCAGTGGCGTAGTGAACGCAGTATCCACTTTGTGATTTTAATATGAAATAATCAAGATAAGCCGTTGCATTATCTATTTCCTTTGGTAATGCTTCAGTCTTTTTTGTGTATTCCATAGTTTGCAAATAGTCTGATACTGCTTTTAGTTTTTCAAAATCACCTATTTTATCGTTTCCGATTATATCTCTTACAATTTGCTTAACTTCATCTGAAAGCTGCGAATTTTCCAATGCCTCTTCCATTGTTAGTTCACGATTTCCACCATACTTCTCATAAACATTATTCTGATACTCAAGGTATCTATCAAAAGACAAATCAGTGGCACTAGCAAGATTACTTTTCCTTACTGTTTCGCGCCATTCATTTTCATCAATTACTGTCGCTGTATCAGCCAATAATAATAAATCAGGATTATCAAAATTTAGCTGCATATAATCAACATTATACGAATTGCCGTACTTAATCTTTTTGTCAGCAATAATCTTTGATTCCGTTTCTTTATACTTTGGAAGAGTAGTTTTACTGCTATACATATTTGTTTTCACAGGGGCAAAAACATATTTCGTATTAAATAACCTACTCTCGACTTTAATATTATCAGTTTTAAAATAATCTCCTTCATAGCCCTGATTAAATTTACTAATAGCAGCCTTTGTCTCTACATAATCAAGTTCCCTGTCACCAGGTTTACTATCAAGTTTAGTACTCCATTTCTTACCATCGAAGTCTTCATAAACCATACCACCCATGTATAATCTATCAAATGATTTCATATCGCTAGTAATAAGCAGTACTTCACGCCCGTTGTCAGATACACTGGATCCTATACCCCCATTCTCTGAAAAACCAGTATAGGCATACTCTTCCCTTTCAGCGGTTATCGTTCCAACTAATCTTTTATATTCTGTAACTGTTACTTTCCATATATTTTTAGCAAACTTCCAATCGAACTTTTTTGCTGGAGCTGGAATAAGTGTAACAACAATGGCCATTATCATTATAATAGGTGCAATATAGGCAACATGTTTTTTCACATCAGCATATCCACTCTTCACCCAAGAACGTTGAATTATCTCCATCGCATAAATCAGGATTACTAAAAAGCAAAAGCTTACAGTCCCTTTTGGGCATTGTATTTTGTTTATCATCATATAAAAAACAGCTGATAGGATAATAATACTAATTACAATTTTTGCTTTAAGAAAATCCTCAGCTATACGCCCAATGACAATAGCAATTATGGAAATAACAAACACTGTTAGTGTCCAATTATATTTATTGAATAAAAGTACTCTGTTTTCTTTTCCCAAAATCCAAAAAAGGCTGATGGCTGCAACTGTCATAACTCCAGTAACAAGAACTCTTTCCTTTTTTCCTGAATGACGAATTACTAATATCAGAATAATAAATACTGCACTCACTACACATCCAGGAACTGACGGTATTGTAGTACCATCTGCTGCTGATGTTAAAAGTACATTTTTAGGATCCACTGCAATGGCGCTAAATAGCATCGCGATTCCCAGAGGCAACATATAAAATAGATCATAGAAAAAACCTATCATCCTATCACCTCCTCTAGCTTAGCTTCTGGTGAAATAGTGATAATATCAATAAGATCCGGCCTTGATACATCTGGTTTCTGTCCCAAATCATCGCATACTAAATAAACGATTGTGCTAATGTTTCGCTCTGCTAATTTCTCTGTCATTGCACCAGCAGCAGCACTCCAGCAAGGAAGTACCATATACACAACGGCACTTTCCATTACTTCGTCATTCCGCATAAGATTACCAAATAGTGCTTCCTGTGAGTTATCACTATCAAAAATAACCGAAGACATATATGTATAAAATGCTGCAAACTGATTATTACTTTGAGCGTTATACTGACTAGCACCTGCCTTTTTATGAGTTAAATGCCATTCGGATATTCCAATGTTTTTTTCGCAGAAAAACATTGCTATTGCCAGAGTTAACTCCAGTACCTTATTTTCAACTGGAAGATATACATATGGATCCTTACTATATCTGCAGGAATCCATAATAATTGAAACTCCGTTACCATCTTCACCTGTCTTTTCACGAGTCATAAGAGTACCCGTCTTTGCACTTTGATTCCAGTTAATGAACCTTACATCATCCCCATTAACATATTCACGACTTACAATATCAAGTTTATCTTTTTTAGAAAGTGAATCCTTTGATGTCACCTGAAAACCACCCAAACTATTAAGCTTAACAAGTTGTGGTGCTACTATAACTCGTTTGCTCTCATTATTTTTATATTTAATTGAAAATAGTCTGAAATAGTCTGTTACTATAACCTCTTTAATTCCTATTTCATATTCGCCTCTGTAATGACAAACAAGGGTAGTCTCTCTCGTAATACCATTACCTGGCATGAGCTCATATTCTGTCTTATCGCTTAAATCACTAATAGTTGAAAATGGCGAAAAAAACTTAACCCTTATTCCTACAAATGGTAAGTGGAATTCATTAATCAATTTAAAACTATAGGGTACAGCATCATTGACCACAAAGCCACGTCCATCTGTATACTGATGGATGCGAAAAAAGGCAATGTTATAAAATAAATACAATAGTGAGAAAATAGGTATTAGTGTCATGGTATAGAAGAAACCATAACTAACAGTTCCCCCATAATATGAAATTGCCACTAAAGATAGTAACCATAAGGCTAACCATATAAAGCCGTTTCTTCTCATATACTAATGCTCCTGAACTAGTGTGGCACCTTAACTGCTACAACAATTGCATCTAAAAGTTTCTTTACATCTGCTTTAGCAAACTTTGCTTCAGAAGTAAGAACAAGTCTGTGACCTAAAACTACATATGCTAAAGACTTAACATCATCTGGCTTTACGAAATCCCTGCCATCAATAAATGCTTTTGCCTGGGATGCTTTAATAAGTGCTAACAACGCACGAGGGCTCGCTCCAAGAACAAAATTCTCATTATTTCTTGTTCCCTCCACAATCTCATATGCGTATTTTTGAATCTCAGGTTTCACAGTAACTTTTGTTACTTTCTCTTGAATATCAATAATATCCTTTGAAGAAACAATACTTTCTATAGTACCTATATCAGTTCCAGAAAGCATATTTGAAACCATTCTAAGTTCTTCATTTTCTCCTGGATAGCCTATAGATAACTTCATCATAAATCTGTCCATCTGAGCTTCAGGGAGTGGATATGTACCCATAAACTCAACTGGATTCTGTGTTGCAATTACCATGAATGGTTTTGGAAGATCATACTTTTTCCCTCCTACAGTTGTCTGCCCTTCACTCATAGCTTCCAGCAATGCAGACTGCACTTTAGGAGAAGTTCTGTTAATTTCATCAGCAAGGACAACCTGATGCATAATCGAACCTTTTCTATATTCAAATTCGCCAGTTTTCATATTATATATTTCTGTACCCATTACATCTGTTGGAAGGGTATCAGGAGTAAATTGGATACGTCCAAAATCGCAATCTACTGAGTGAGCTAATGTCGATGCCAGCGTTGTTTTTCCTACACCAGGAACATCTTCAAGAAGAACATGTCCTCCAGCAAAAAAGCATATAAGCAAATTCTCAACTAGCTCTTCCTTTCCTACAAAATATTTTCTTATCTGTGTTTTAAGGTCACTTATCATATGCATCCTCTCCTTTATTAAAAAAAGTTACCATTCTTTTACTATAATTGGATATACAAGAGGGCCCTCAAAAGACCCATATTGCGATATAAGAAATTCTAAAGTTTCCTCCGCTTCTCCTACAGATTCCCATACTTCATCTGGGACAAATCTTTTATTATCTTCATCTATTTATGTACTGGCATACTTTTTCCTGTCTCCCACTTTGAAACTGCTCTATCAGTTATCCCAAGTTTTTCGGCAAGAGTCGCCTGAGTATACCCACATTCTTTTCTACATAATGCGATAAATTTACCTATTTTTTCCTGATTCATTTTCGGGGACCCCCCTTTCGATATAAACTCTATCTTATATCTCATTTTATACCATGAACCAATAGTTGATAAGCAAAATTTCATAAAGTAACCTCTTTTTCACTCATATCTTAGAGAGACAAATTGGAATTGATGCTACCTTATCATTTTAAACATACCTGGACCATCCCATTCAATATGTCTTTTTATAATTTCCAGTAAAATGAAAATAATGCCAAGTTGACAAAGCCAAGTTTCTTATAAAAATCCATATCCGAAATTACAATTGCTTTTTTAGCCCCAAGTTTATTTACTCTACTGAATGCCTCTGTTAATAATGCTTTTGATATACCCATATTTCTGAATTCCGGAATTGTGCATACTGGTTCTACATATGCATAATCCGTTTCAGGTGAATGCCAAAGGCAAACATATCCTACTATATTTCCAGATGAATCTACTGCCGATAGACTTAGTCTTTTATCTAAATGCTTTCTCAACTGCTGTTTTGGAGAATCCTTACTTTCGAATTCTGCTTGATCATTACCATGATTAAATCCTTGCCACAAAAGCCAAGCAAACTCACGCGGATTCTCAGCTGGATTATATTCTCTAATAACTATATCCGCAGGTATCCTTGAAGGAATAATGTTATCTAAGCCAAGCATCATTACATTCTCTGTCTGATTCACCTTTTCAAATCCCAAATCTATTGCTTTTTCTATCGCTTTAAGGTCTTCATTACGTATGGCTATCCCTAATCCATTCTCATCCTTGAAAATGCGATACGCATAGTCCAGGATCTCAGGAAGAATATCCATATGTGTCTTTAATGTTCCACAGAAAGCCTCTCCCAAATACATGTCATAAATTGCAGCACCGACAATATTCCCTTTTTCCCACCACAATCCAATTTTTTCAAGAGACAATTTATCTGTGTCGGGATGTTCTATCATCCACTCAAACCTCGCCCAGTTCCAATTAATATGATTCATATCTTCATTACTTAATTGAACCAAAAAATCAATCAAGGCATCATAATCATTTTTCTTATAGTTTCTAAATTCCATCATTTCATTCACCTTTTTTTCTGAATTGCTCCATACCTGATATCAATACCTTAATAGAGATTTCAAAGCTTTCATCTATCAAAATAGGATTTCCGAAAGAATTATGAATCTGAAGCATAATAAATCCTTCCAGAAAGGCTCTGTATGTTCTAAGTAAATGATTTGCAACCTCACGCTCAATTCCTAAGCCATCCGTTTGTGCGAAGAAGAACGTGTATAACCCTTCCGTAACAGAAATCAATACATCATCTGAATACTTGTTATACCAAAGCATAGCTTCAAATACTCCGGGATTATCAATAGCAAATTTATAAAATTTTCGTCCATATGCAGTCAAATTCTTTTTCTCGTCCGAGGAATCAATTCCTTTTACAACCTCTTCCGATACAATTCTCCATCCATATATCATCAAATCTCTATGCATATCCTCAATAGTCTTCATATGGTTGTACAAGGACGGTTTCTTAATTCCAAGATAATCTGCAAGTGTGGTAACTGACAAATACGATAATCCTTTTTCATTGGCAAGTTCCGCAGCTTTTTCTATTATTTCCTCTTTTGATAATCCTGTTCTAGGCATAATATCTCCCATTCCTTAAACTAACATTGTTAGTTTATTATACTAATTTTATTAGTTTTGTCAATCAAAAAACAGTAAGAATCAAATTATCTTACTGCTAATATAAAACCTAATATAAATATGTCGAGATTTAGAAAGTTTGAATTTATATGGTAATCTCTATCTGATTACCTTCTATACCAATAATGCAACTTTC
>JAUNIR010000244.1:222-1703 GCA_030523345.1 Lachnospiraceae bacterium | reverse complement strand
GCCCCTCGGTGAAATGCTAAACTGATGGTAGACACGAAAAAAAGTGTCTACCATCAATTTTTTTGATAAAATAAAAGAAAAGAGGGGGGGATGAAGGAATGGGACGACCAAAAGGTGGAAAGAATACCAGTCACAGTAAAGAAGAAAAGTTGAGATTAGTAAAGCGCAATTTAAGTGGAGAGACATTATTGTCACTGGAAAGAGAAACAGGTATTTATCACAGTCAGATATATAAATGGACAAAGCAATATTTAGCAGGTGGAGAATCAGCATTGGAAAACAAGAGAAAACCCGGTAATCCACTGGTAAAATATACCCGCAAAAAAGAGCTGACAGAGGTAGAACAGCTTGAGTACAAAATAGCACTTCTTGAAAGAGAACTGTTAAAGAAAGATAACGAAATTGTAAAACTAAAAAACTCAAACGCACGAGAAAGGGGCGATGCCAAAAGATAGTAATACAGCAGATATATGCCATAATCGAACAGCAGAGTAATAGATTTTCAGTAAAGGAATTATGCAGCATATATGAAGTATCACGTTCCGGATATTACAAGTGGCTTAAAAGAAAGGATAAATTAAACCAGTATCAGATATGGCACAATCAGCTTGATTTACTTGTAAAAGATATACATATGCATTATCCTTCCGCGGGATATCGTACAGTCAATGATATTTTGCTGAATACTCACGGACTGGTAATATGTGATGTATCCGTATGGAAATCCCTGAAAAGATTGAATATCAAAGGATATATCAGAAAAGCTAAAAATTCTGCTGTTAATCAAGGAGCAGAACACTCTGTTTTTCCTAATATACTTAATCGCAATTTTAAGGCAGATAAACCTATGCAGAAAATTGTCACTGATGTTACCTACATAGAAAACAAAGGCAAATGGTATTATTTGGCCTGCTTTATGGACTTATTCAACAATGAAATTATTGATTATGAATTAGGTGACAAATTTGATAATTTCCTTGTTATGAAACCTGCTCAAAGAATTCTGGCAAAAAGAAAGAGTACCGAAACCCCTATCCTTTTACACAGCGACCAGGGTGTCCAGTACTCATCAGCAGGCTATACTAACCTACTTAAATCTTACAATGTTGTTCAAAGTATGTCAAGAGCAGGCGTTCCAAGAGACAACGCTGTTATTGAATCTTTCTTCGGCAGATTCAAAGATGTTTTGTCATCACATTTCCAGTACAGGAAATGTGATGACATCTATGCCGCAGTTGATGAAACTATTTTCTATTTTAACAACATCAAACCTTTAAGAAAACTAAACAAAAAAGCACCAGTCCAATATCGTATTGAACTGGTTGCTTAATTATTCTTTTTTCGCGTCTACTAACTGTTGACTATTTCAATCTTTCGGTGTTTATTAATTACGGTATTATTGACACGAATGGAGACATTGTGTATTATGTCTCCGTCGCCGCCTCGATTTAAGGTATTAAGGTAATTATTTCGTTTGCAAA
>JAUNIR010000244.1:0-212 GCA_030523345.1 Lachnospiraceae bacterium | reverse complement strand
GTCGGTCATTCCACATAGTAGTAAGTGGTCGGTTTTATCAGGTATTTTATACAGTCGATTATCCAGCCAAAGCCGAAAAGGCCGCCGGTGAACATGTACAACAGGCCGGCGCCGATTTTGCCCTCGTAAAATTTGTGTATTCCGAGATAGCCCAGACCCCGACACAGACCGAAAGACACCCATTTGTTTCTCACTTTTCTGCCGTTCGGCTG
>JAUNIR010000243.1 GCA_030523345.1 Lachnospiraceae bacterium | reverse complement strand
TGTGACAGCGAGTAAGAGCAAAACTGTGACAGCTCATGAAATTTTTAACACTAATGGCTCGTAAAAAATTCTTATTTTTATTTAGAACATATTTTAGGAGGATATTATGGAAAGTCATAGATTTACTTTCAGAAGGAGAATGCAACAGCAGACCAAGAAGCACAATCGAAATGGTCAAGGGTTGGAATAATGACAATATTTATGTAGCATTTATAAGCTATATTTGGTATTGTTTATTCAGAGATAATCCGATAAGATTTATTGATAAGTTCCAAATTTGTTTTACTTAATCTTTTTACTCTATGATGCCGATATATGAAATAGGAGATTTATTAGTAAATGGACTTTTTATAAACATATAAGGCGGTGACTGTAATGGATGGAAAAAGCAAAGTGAGAAATATAACGGAATTGGTTAGAGTAGAGTTCCGCCCTGACGGAGTTGATAGAGAAGCCATTAAGGATAAGATAATAAAGGAAATGGAATCCGAAGGATTTATTTATAAAAATGAAGTGGCCTTGACGCATTATACATCTGATCTTGTTTTCGAAAAATGATAAATTATGGGAGCTGATTATTATGTTTAGAAAGATGGTTATGGTAGCACCAACTGATCCATATGAATATGTTGTATATAATAGCCTGGATAAGGATGAGTCTAATTTAGAGCATAAGCTTTCTTTTCATAGACTATGTAGCCTTTTGAGAAGATATGATAATGTTGATGGATACACAGTAGAGTATTGGAATAAATTGTTTTCATATTTTTGCAAACAAGGGGATTTTAAGGAAGATTTTATTAGCATAGAACAGATAAATAATAATCTGACTTTAGAAGCGTGCGTAGAGCGACTTAGTGATACAAAATAATCCAGTTGGGGGGTATAAGATATGGTGGCTAATCCATATGAATATATAGCGAAAAAACAGTCTGTTAATGAATCAGATTTGAGAAACTGTATGAGTATGGTTCGTATTGCGATGATTTTGCGTAATTATGAAAACATAGATGAATACGATGTTAAGTATTGGAATGAGTTAATAACATACTTTGCAGGTGATTCAGAAGATTTTAACTCTTTTGATTCTATTGAAGATTTTAAGGAGTTCGTTTTAGGTGATTACAAATTGCAATATTTTAATGGAAATATTGTAATGTTAAGATAAACTTGAATTATAAATTGAAGCTTTAATCGAATAAACGTTATTTTAAGAAGGTAGTTACGGCTACCTTTGTTTTATTATTGATAATAAAATGTAGAGATATACTATGAATAGTAAGCTTTTTAATAATATATGTTTTGGAGGAATTATGGGACAAATTAAGTATGGCTTTTATTTGATGGAATCGCAGACAGATCCGCATTCAATGTACGGAGATCGTGAAATGGTTGGACCAACAGTAACCGAAAATGGTTTTGATTCTGAAGAAGAAGCAAAGGCTGAAGCAGAAAAAGCTGTTAATATCCATGAAGCTTCGGATACATATTATGATATAAATATATATTCTTATGATGCAGATACTTCAATAACAGAAGAAGTAAGAAACGGTATAATCGAGGATGCTAAGCATACATGGGAACCTTTCGTTGTATTTGATTATAAGGAGTTTCCAGTTGAAGAAGTAAGAAAAATCATTAGTGAAGCAAAATAAATTCTAATTGAACTAAGGGGATATTACATATGATAGATAGAGAATGGAAA
>JAUNIR010000242.1:1231-1718 GCA_030523345.1 Lachnospiraceae bacterium | reverse complement strand
CTAACATATGCCTTTACCGTTTTAATTCCAGATACATTTTCATCCAAAATGTTGTTCATTTTATCGTATTGGATGAACATTGCCCTATAATGCTTCCTTGCAAGCTTATTCAAAATAAACAAAACAATTGCAAAGACAGGTAATACAGCTAAGAAAATCCAGGATAATGACATATTAATTCTACTAGTCATATATGTTGCAAAAATAATAAGCATAGGACATTTTATTAATGATGCAAGCATTCCTATAGCCTTCTTAATTGCATTCATGTCCACGGTCAGTCTGGTCATTAATGATGCGGTTCCAAATTTTCCAACACTTTCTAGTGAGAGACTTTGTATTTTTTGAAACAGCTTTTCCCTAATATTTTTAACATATCCCGCCGCAAACCTTGAGCCGCAATAGGACTCTGTCATACCTGCTATTGTTAGTACTATAGCAGTAAGAGCCATTACCACACCTTTTCTTATTATGTATTCTATATTTC
>JAUNIR010000242.1:0-1221 GCA_030523345.1 Lachnospiraceae bacterium | reverse complement strand
AGTGGAAAACCCTTCATTAAGAATATCAGCCATAACATATGGAAGATAGACCTCACAGATAACATCACATAGTACAGCTACAGGTAGTAAAATCAAGTATTTAATATATCCATTTGAATTTTTTATAATTCTACTTAATTGTTTCATTCTATCCTCTTTTGAACTATGCAATGTTTATAAAAAAAGTGACCAGTAATACTTCTCAAATTCTGTGTAACACTCTTTGTCTTCATCACAATTACAATCTAATCGTTTACTAGAATCATGAGAATAATACCCACTTCTACTGTCATATTTAACAGGCATACATCTGCTTCTCATCATTATATATGCTGCAAGTATCATAGAAGTCTTTCCACATCCGTCTGCCCACATATGGATTCTCATATTCATGTAGTATTCTAAAAATGCTGCAGTTCTGACTGTATTATAAGTTACCATATTAAGCATATTAAATAACTGTTCATAAAACCAATTAGTATCTTCTTCCATATTCTGAATCAATGTATATGTTTTAGTCTGTGAATCTGCTCCAGAACGATATAAGCAATTATCATCAACCATATCCTTATTTATGATTCTTGCAACGCTTTCAATAAATTCTCTAAGTTCTATTACTGTTTCAAATTTCCTATCTATTTCATCAAATATAAAATCAACGGCAGCTGCAAAATTACGCTTAGAAAGCTCTGCAGCTTTATCACCATCTGTTACCTGCATAACATCAGCCTTTGTGGCACTGGCAGATAAATCCAGGACTCCATTTACTGTTCTAGACATAGTCATTAAATTGTCATAGATAACCTTTTTCGCACTATCAACAAACTCTGTAGATAGTTCTTCTGCAAGTGAGTGCCTCCATACCCTCGCATTGGCAACTACTTCTTCAATAAAATCATGTTTTGAATCACGATAAATACTACGTTCATTAGCGTGTTCGCTTGCAAGTTTTGATTTTAAATCGCCATATGCTTTGGCCACAGTCGGATGAGAATTACAATAGTCTCTCATATTTTGATAGTTGTTCCATCTATCTGAATTGTATTCAACAAAATGAATATGATGTGTACGATCATCACACCCTTCCGTAGATTTACAGAATAGCATCTGTTCTTCGACAAGATCTCCTAAAAGGCGGATATTGTATTTTTCAAAAATATCAACGTATTTTTTGTATATTTTTACATCCTTAACTCCAACAGCAACATCAATGAGAGGTTT
>JAUNIR010000011.1 GCA_030523345.1 Lachnospiraceae bacterium | reverse complement strand
TTCAAGCAGATATGTAAGCGCCTCCTGTCTTAAGTCTCTCCCCATTCTTTTTCCTCATATTATTTCTTTATACACAGTTGCATAATGTCATCACTTGATATTTCTGAATTAAATCTATCTTGAAATTCTTCTACAAACTCATATAACTTATTAATGTAATCATCCGGCTCAGATGCACCTTCAATGAGTTTTTCATACAATACATCAACTCCGCCTCTTACATAGCTATCAAATCTTTCTTCATCTTTTGGATCTTCTCCCATATGACGAAAAGCTTTATCAATTCTTTTATCCTCATCAGGTTCATATTGCTTATCAAGCAACATTATCAATCGAAAATTAAACATCAATTCTTCCTGCGAATAAATAACTCTATCACCCATTACATTCTGATTAAAAACTTGGTTTGTTTCAGGGTTCTTTGTGTCATCTGGTTCTGCAGTTCTCCCATATAAAAAACCTATTAACGGTGCATTCGCATATACATCAATATTTCTTCCAAACAACTGTGCTTTACTTTCAGCATCAAATGCACTTGTCAATTGGTCAACACGCACAGCATGTCTACCCTTAAAACGATATTGCTTATCAAACATAGCGTGCCTCCTATACTAATGTTGTCTCAAACTCGTTCTTCTTATCGAAGTGATGTCTGCTACCAATCTTATCGCCCATGTAATCTTCTGCAAGTTCACCATCAGTATCTTTAATAAAGATAATTACCTGTTCAGCGGTTTCAGGTAAAGCTTCACAAACAGTCTTTATTCTTCTCTTATCAAAAGCTGATAATGGTGCATCCATTACAAGCGGATAAGGCTCAGATGAAAGTAACTTTGTATCCTCATCTGTCGAGTTTCTATTATCTCGTGCCATTTTTATTATTCCAGTAATAAATGCAAAGATTACTGATATACTCTGTGCTGTAGACGTTTCAACATCTCCTTCATAATCAGTAACATACACAGAAATATGGTACTTCTCATCAATTTCAAGATACAATCCGCCATTATATATCTGCTTGAAAATATCATTAATCGTTGTCTGTAGACGAGTTCTTATTTTTTCCTCACTGGTAGAATATTCCACTAACAATTCTTTATATATTCTCTCTGCATATGTCTTATAAATTTCAATCTTCTTATTGGTCTCGTCCAATAAAGTAAGGTTTCGACGTTCTGTATCAGCACGATCTCTTTCACTTTCTTTACGTGCTTTATCAGCTATTTTTCTATCTCTTTCAGCTCTATCTTTCGTGATAGTTTGATCACACACCTGAATCTCATGATTGATTGCTCGTACTTTATCACGAACATCACCACCACTCAGTTTACCTTCAACAATAGCTAAATCATCTCTAAGATCTGTAAGATCATCATCCTGCTGACTAATAACAGCCATATGATCAGCCAGCTGTCCATATAAATCCTTTTTGTCTACTGCTCTTCTCTTTGATTCCTTCTTAAAATCTCCTATTGTAGTACTTATTGACTGTGGAGGAAGAAAATCTATTAGTTCTTTGACTTTTGTATAAGGAATTGTTCCCTCGTCCAAATGAGTTCCACATAGGCATACTTTCTGTTTCAAAAGATATTCAATTGTCTTTGCATGCATATATGGAATATCTTTTCCCGCAAAATCTTTTTCTGACAACAATTCAAGCGCACGTTGAATAAGTGATATAGAAAAGAAAGAACTTAGATTTCCATTAAAATCTTTAGACATCAATTTGTATACATTTGCCTTAGATTTTTCCGCAGCTGCTATTTTTCGCTGAAGTTTTTCCTTTTCTTCCTGAAGTTTTTCTCCCTCTTCATACTGCTTTAATTCTTTTACCTTATCACCCTTACGCACTGTTGCTGTCTCAATCTCAGAATCCAGTTCCTCTATTCTGGAATCAATTTGTTCAATTTCAGCATTACAACGATTAATTGTATCTGTGTATTCCTTAATCTTTGCATTACTCTGAGAATTATAGCTAGCCTCATAGTTGCTGATTACACTACTTCGTACTCTAGGGTTAAAATGCTGAATTGCACTGTACATACCGTTTAGTCCCAGCAATCCCTTTACTGCATCGGCAAAATCCGCAGCCTTTTTTCCATTAGAGATATCTTTACTCATCTTTTCAATTCTTTCACCATCAAAAAAGAAGTATCTCGATAACTCCTTAGGTAGAATTCCTTTAACTTCACTCTCACAAGCGGACTTCTTGATGTATGAAGTATTACCAGAAGCATCCTTTTTTGCTATATCAAAAACAGTATTATCTGACTTAATCTTATTTGATGAGTCCTTTCTATATACCTGTTCACGAATCAAGGTATAATCTACATCTCCATGCCTGAGTTTCAGAACTACTTGAACCTTTGCTTCTTGTCCTGGGCGTAATTCAGAAGCCACTACTTTGTTAAGCATATTTTTATCTGAAAATTCAGTTTCCCCATAAAGACACCAGAAAAATGCTTGAGCAAATGTAGTCTTACCAGTACCATTTTCACCAATAATAATAGTTACATTTTTACCATTGTTTCCGTCAGCAAAATCAATAGATTCATTTCGGAACTGGCGGAAGTTCTCCAGTTTTATCGATTGAAGTAACACTGTGCTTCCTCCTCTATTTTCTTCTTAATCCAACTAACCATCTGCGGATCAGACATTGTTTTTGTTTTTAGGTTCATGTTTTCCTGAAGAATGATTTTACGCTTTAAACGTTCAATCGCCTTGTCATCAATTTTAATTTCTTCCATAATCAAAGATCCGTCCTTTCTGAATCATCATCGACATCTTCTGTGATATGATATGCTTCTTGTATATCCCAAATCAAATCATTTGCTTCCATTGAATTCATAGATAGTCTTCCAAATTCTTTGATTCTTGCAAGTTCATTTTTCACAAGAGATAAGTCTCTTTGCGCCTGCTCTGTGGTCAATCCTGAAACAGCATCTAATTCTCTTGGTAATGTAACAAAGTCATATATTTCTGCAAACGGTTTATTGTCAGCCTTTCTTAATACACGTCCTCTACGCTGAATATATTCCTTTGGATTTGTTGTACTTGCCAAAATAAAAGCCGTTCTTATTCCTGGAATATTCACACCTTCATCAAGACACTTGATTGCAACAATTGCTTGTAGTCTGTCTCCTTTTTGAAACTGTTCTTTAATGGTTGCTCTTGTTTCCATGTTTTCTTCTGAAGTGAATTTTGCCACTTCCATATGAAACTCATTTCCAAGAATTCTTGTAACAGCTTCTATCTGACGAATATCTTCCTCCTCTGTATTAGAACTGTCCGCCTTTTCGTCAATCACATTCGTAGCCCCACAGTAAACCAGAATATTATTATCATCTGCATAAGAAGCCATATACTCCCTCAAGGCTTCCAATTTCTGACTCGCTCCGGCAACAATTCTTGCTCTTTCCATTGCAAGAATTTCCCCGCGTTTATTAAGCTTATATTTACCATCCTTACCTTTTATTAAGCACTTTGACATTTCATATGACTTCTGCTCATACTTTTCAAGTTCCTCATCCGTCAAATACACTGGTAATGGATAATACTTATATTTAGTAAGCTTATCCTGTTCGATTGCTTTTTCTAGTGAATACTCTATACACTTCTTTCCAAAGAAATCATATAGAAAAGCTGTACCTTCATCATCTCTATGTCTATCCAATGTAGCAGAAAGAGCTAATCTATATGTAAATCTATCATCCAACAATCTTGAAAGGCTTCTCGCTCCAAAATTATGAGCCTCATCCACCACCAAAAGAACCGATGATTGTATTTTACTAATTTCTTCCTGAACAGTTGAATTTGTAAAAGTAGCATTTGTACATACAAAGCAGAAGAAACTTTTTTCTCTTCGCAATTTTTGATCACGAACCGCTTTAGCTAATCTCTTCTTCCAGTCTTTTTGTGGTGAACTACTATAACCAATAATCGGCTTTATATTAAATCGTACAATATCCTCAACCCATTGCTCTACCAGGTGCTGATACGGACACACAATAATAACCGCTAGAACATCATGAAGATCTTCTGACAACTTTGAAATAGCACCTAATCCTGTTAATGTTTTTCCCGTACCAGTTGCCATATCAAAAATTCCACGATAGTTTTCTCCCACCCAGGATGCTATAGCTTCCTTTTGATATTCACGCAGTTCAATATCTTCTGGGATACGTGCCCCTATAGGTCCCTGACTATCTCTAATAATTTCACTTGCCTTTGTTGCATATGTTAACATGCGCCTTGCAAATTGATCTTTATCAATATTAAAGTTAGGTGATCTTCTTCTATACTTTTCTATTAATGCATCTGTTATATTAGGAAATTCTAAAACCTTGATATTGGGCTCTGTGTTATGCCATATTGAATAGAATGCATTCTCTTTTAAACGTACCCTTTCAATTTCGCTCGGATCCCCCCAGCTTCTAAATACATCCATTGTTTCGTAATTTATGGACATCGCTGTAGCAGATTCATTATTAGATCCTGAAAATGCTATCTTATCTCCTGCCGCATCTTCAATAATTCCCATTTTTTCATGGTACATACCAATTCCATGTTGATCTTCTGTATATGCAATTCGGATATCCATAACTCCATCCGCTATCAAAGAAGCAAGCAGATTAAGTCTCTCCATAGAATAGTAATCGGTAGGTTTTTCTGCAATCTGAGCTAATAAAGCCTTTTCTATGATTTGATTTCTGTCATCATATCCCTTTTTTATTGCCTCTATGTCTTCATCTGAAAGATATGGTGATGCTACAATCTGAATCTTTCCACCTTCCGAAGCCATTTCTGCAATACCTTTAGAAATTTCTACTAACGATGAAGATGAGAAAAAACCAACTGCTCTTTTATATGACACAGATTCACGTAACAACGGGATATAAAAATCCTGAACCACATTATCTATTAGTGATCTATACTCACTCTTAACTTTGTGATCTTTAAATCCCATGAAGCAGTTCCTCCCTCCTACAAATTTTCTTCTATATAATCTAATGCATTTCTAAGTTCTTCAAAATCCTGCTCTGATGTAAAGTAGTTAACACTAAATCTTATTGTCCCCGCAGGATATGTTCCGATAAACTGGTGCGCTAATGGTGCACAGTGCAATCCTGTTCTCAACGCAATTCCCTGCTGATCAAATACACTACCAGCACTGTCACTACTGATTTCGTCAATCAAACAAGATACTATACCAACATATTTGCATCCAGGTTCATTTCCTACGATACGAATAAAATCATACTCTTCTAATAAATTTATAAGCTTTTGTCTATTATATGCTTCTCTATTTTTTAATTCTTCGATTGTAGTCCTTTGTATCCAATCGAGCGCCGCATTAAGACCTGCAACCCCTGAAATATTTAATGTTCCCATTTCATACTTCTCAGGAATACTTTCAGGCATATCCTGATTAGCCGATTCATAACCAGTTCCACCAAATATGACCGCTGGTAATCTAATAGCTGGATTCATAATAAAACCTGATATTCCTGTAGGTCCATATAGTGTCTTATGACCTGCAAATACCGCAAAATCAAATGTTGTTAATCCAACATTACAATCGACAACCCCTGCTGTCTGTGCCATATCAACCAAAGTTGTAGCGCCGTATTTCTTTGCTAATGAAAATATATCTTCTACCGGAGCAACCAACCCAATAGTATTACTCGCATGACTCACTATTACCAAATCGGGTTTCACCGCATCAAACTGATATCTAATCTTTTCAATATCATATTTTAAGTCTTTCTCAACACTTAATTGTGTCACTGTAATTTCATTATAGTCTTCAAAATGATGTAATGTTCTTGTGACCGCATTATGCTCAAAAGGACTTATATATATGTTTTTTGCACCATCTGCAATAATACCTTGAATAATCATATTCAAAGCTATCGTTGCTGTTGGTGTAAATACAACTTGCTTTGCAGGACAATGTAGCAACATCTGTATTTTCTTTCTTGTATCCGCAATTAAACCACTGGCGGATGTAGACATAGAATGTTCTCCACGCCCTGCATTGCCACCACTTTTCCTGTAAAATTCATCCATGAAGGCATATACACATTCCGGCTTTGGATATGTAGTTGCCGCATTATCAAAATATGCCATCACAGTCCTCCTAACATAAATTTTTTAGTATCTCCATGAGAATCTGGCGTTTCTCTTGATCAGAAATAGCTCTTCCCATAGATTCTAACGCTGCTGTTACCTGGTTATGTAACAGTCTTCCCTTGCCTGTACCTTCTACGCTGTTAAATCTTTTAGTTACAGCCTTTCCGCTATCATCCATAAATGTAATCTGATATGTACTTGTACTTTGTGTTTCCTGCGACTCTGCCGATTCTGAACGATGTGCTTCTGCAGTTTCCTTATAACGCCTAATACTGGTTATATATAACTCTGAAACTTTTTCATCCCAATCTTCTATTCTCAAATCAGTAGCAAGTTTAGCAAGCCTTGTTATCGTAAGATCATCATCATTCGTAATACTCCTAAACAAGCCAAGGCACTTCTCTGTACCATCAGTAAACAGCTGTTCAAAAACGGTCTGATCCAGAGATTCACACCAATCTTTAATCACAGAAGATAATGACATTTTGTTTACATTATCTCTATTTTGTGGAAGAATAAACACTTCCTTCGTTTCCTTCGCCAAACATTTTTTTACATTTTTCAAATAATCATCGTAGTATTTCTTTACTGCGCCCACATTATCTGATAATGTTTCCTGAAACCCTGTCATTGAAAACAACTTTGGAAGTTTTTCAAATAGCAATTCATTTCCACTTATATTTTGTTTTAATAACTTAAGCAGATCCTGATATGCTTTAGGAAGCTTTTTCCCATCTGCTCCTTTTTTACTTTCCTTAACGTACTTCGGCAATGCCATATACCATCGACGCATAGCTGACACAACGTAATCATATGAATTTGCACCTCTTTCGGCATCGACAATATATTCAGCAAAATTCTCTGCCAATCTGTTGACAAAAGATTCCTTTTCAGGATCCCAATCAAGATATGCCAATGAAAACATATCTGGCTTAGAGTTTATCTGCAACAAAGTTTCAGCAGATAATGCAACCTGTCCAAACTGGTCTGAAATAACAATCTCTCTTTTATACTCATGCATTACTACAGCGAGATAGATTGGTATTAATCCTTTTCTAAGTCCGATTTTTCCTTCAGCTGATGTAAGTCTGAAATATAATTCATCGAAAGACATTGTACCGTTTTGTCTTGTCTCAACAATGAAATCCTCGATTACTGCCAGCATTTCATCAATATGTTCCACTACAGTTGGTTTCAAATTAAGTTTAGGCAATCCCTCATTTTCTTCCCAAATACCGGTACGAATAAGCGTGCTCCTCATAATCGAAACTTCCTGTCCAGAGCCTGTAAGTCCAAGATTAGGTTCTAACTCATTTCGAAGCAAAGCTGCTACAATCTTATTTCTACTATTATTTGCTGTAGCAGTGATTTCATTTCTGTTCATTGCCTCATTATTGATAATCGGCGTGAGTGAATACACTTCATCACAAATAGCAGACATCAATTCTGTCAAAGCTGCTTTTCTCGAGATCGCAATTTCATTGCCTTTATAAATGTAACGTGATTTATACTCTTCTGGTCTTGTATATCCACGCATAAAGGTACCAATTACTTCTCTGAGATCCTCATAAATTACTTCATATTCATCAAAAAGAACCTTATCATCATTAGCTCCATCTCTAAGTATTGACACAGCATTGTATTCTTTAACAATGTCACTTATTTCTGAAAAATGTCTCGGTAAAATGAATATTATACTTTCAGTTGCTTCACTAGTTCTGAGAATAATATCTTTAAGCCTACTAATAGAGTCTTCGCTATGAGGAATTACTCCATAAACTACGCCATCAGCATCAATAGAGGCACTCTTAAGTACCCAGTCAACATCATCAGTCACTTCATCCTCGTCAATAAATTCAAATGTAAAGTATCTGATCATATCTCTCTCGTTGTTATAACGAGACGGATATATATAATTATCAAAATTAGAGTTATTCAGAGTATCTTTCACTGTCGTTTTTTTACTCTGAACTTCTACCATATCATTTATTTTTTGTCTGATATCTACTCCAGATGTCTGCTTTAATCTCAAAAAGTTATTACTTCTTTTAAGATAAATCACATATTCCTTCTCAATTAGATTATCAATAGCTTGGTTTATCTCTTCCGGCGTATAGCTAATCGAATAGATGCTAACAAGCTCATCTTTTGAAGGTTGCAATTTTTCAAACTGCTCCAAAATATATATCAACGAAAGTGTCTTTATAATCTTTCTCTCAAGAGAATCTTCACTAAGCTTGTCCAGTATCATTTCCGTCAATACATAATTTTCATGTATACTTCCGCCATATACCTCTTTCTTAAAGAGCGGTTCAAAGTAATCATAAATAAGATCCGGTGTAATCAATTCAAAATGATCATCTTCATATGTCTCTAAGAAAGCTGGCAATGTTGATACACCAGGTGCAGAAATAAAAGTAAACAAAGTTCTTTCATTCTGTGCTACTCTTTCTGACAATCTCGGCAACACAAACGTAGACACTGGATGCAGAGGATAACAAGCATATAATGTCTTCGTCAAGTATTCCTCATCTACATCGCCAAAGATGTTATGCTTTCCATATCTCTGAAAAATGTCTTCGAAACTCTTTGCAAAATTTTGACAGAATTTCTCCCATTTTGTGTCCTTTTTCTGAATAGCAGATCCTATAATTTCATAGGTCTGAGTAAAATTATTATTTAAGTGAATATGCTTAAAACGTTCAGAAACACCTCGCCAACCATCTACCTTCTGCTTTGGAAGCTTATCAATATAATTAGCAATTTCTTTGTGCGATATAAGCATTAAATGCATCTGCGCTTCGCCACTTCTGTTACATTTTTCAGCAAAGTCCTGTAGCATTTTTGTATCACTCACAGATGCTTCCTTTATATTAGCTTCGAGGAATTTACTAAACTCATCATAAATAACATAAATTCCTGTATATCCTTTTGTCTTTAAACCTCTAACGGCTTCTTCATAAAGATCAACCACATCAAAACCTAAAAATGGATTGAAAATACTACCAGCAGTAAGACTAGGATATATTCTCTCAAACCTTTCATATGCTTCTGTATCGAAATTCTGTAGTGCCTCAACAAATTGCTTAATCGGCATATCAAGTTCTGTTTTAAGCTTTTTATATGTTTCTGGAAAATCTTTTTCCCAGCGATTAATAACCTGCACAGCTGCTTTATAATTTGTTTCAGGCATTACGTCTAATAAACCATTAGTAGATAGCGTTCTTTGAAGCGCAAGCAAAAAAGCCTGAGGCAGACTAGTATTGCTTCCAGTAATTATTACAGGCAAAATTTTGTTATTTGAATCATAATAATTATCTACAATCTGCATAAGCCTTGGATTTTCCTGGATCTTTGGCATTGCTTTTTCGAATAATGAACGCTCTCTCTTCATGAGCATAGCAAGAATTGTAAGTACGATGTGCGACTTACCCTTACCATATGCTCCAATAAGAACTCTCGCTCTCTCTGTAGACGTTGGATTAGTGCTTAGAAGAATATCTTCCATTAATGCCAACGCAGATCTAGTCGGTATAAAATTTTTCAACTTATCATCATTGTTCAGATCATATCCAATATTCACCGAATACTGAAAACCTGAAGCAACCGATATCATTTTGCTCATTGACATCCACCTACATTTCTTCGTCTATAGTTTCGTAATACTTAGCTACGCAATCATCAAATGTCATCTGTTTATTTAACTGAATAACATCAAGACCTGCTGTTCGAATAATTTTAATCAAGCCTGCATTTTCTACCTCATGCAGAATATCCAACATAGTGATAGCATCAAGATTAAATACTTTTCCAATATTTTTAGGTTTAGTCAGAAGTTCATTTAACCCGATTTCACTCCGTCCTTCAGCCTGATCCATAATCACTGCATAAACAACCCAAGGGTTAAATGACTTCGCTGATGGTATTGTTTTCTTATAAGTCTTCTGTTTCTTATTAGCTATATCTACTAACCCAAGTTCACCAAACGGACAATCAATATTATTCTCTGGCGAAACTTTTCCTGGATTGGATTTGAATCTTGGCAAATAAGTATTTATAATACACTGAAAATCATCATTCAATGATCTGATTGCCACTGTAGCCGTATCATCAGTCATTAATATATAATTCTGCAGTCCTTGTACAAATTCCTCCCTCGTAAACTCTGACACAGAAAACTCATTAAAAAAGTAATACCATGCAGTTGCTTCTTCAGTTTGTTTTGCAAGCTGGTAATGAAGCAAATATAAAGTTCCTAATTCTTCAGTAAATTTGTCATGCGCAAAGATTTCTCTTCCAAGTGGTGTTAAGCTCTGTACTCTTTTCCCCTTAGTTGCTTCTTTTGTTAAGCCGACTGCCTGTAGCCAGTATCTCAAAGCCTTAACCATGTTTGATCCAATCCCTAGCACATCCATAGGATTTTCATTTTTATCTACAAATAAATCATCCTTAGCAACAACACGCTCCATGCCCTTGCTAAGCCAACCTTTCCTTATGAAAAATGTATCGTGAGCACGAAACTTCATTGTCATTACAACAACCTCCATAACTGTTACTTAGTACGCAAATATTTATCCATTGTGCAGCCACCATCTAAATATTTTGCGGTCATGCACATCTTACAGTGAACACACTTGCTTGGATCTATATAATAACTATCACTTGAAATGGATATCGCTCCTGCTCGACAAATCGACTCACACTTCAAGCACTTTCTACATGCATTATATTTTCGGATCTGATAACCTACCATTCTCTGCAAATCATCATGATCCTGAACATTCATAGTTCTCACCTTAACAGCATATTCATATCCATCCTGACTAAACGGCTGTATTGATAGAATCGGCACATTCGTTCTAGAGTCAAGCACAATCACCTCATTCAGTAATTTCTTACCTAGTTCTGGCGCTACTCTTCCGAAAGGCGTAAACATACCTGTTAATTCATCATCAAAAGGTCTTACTAACCTATAAATTTTTGCATGGTCTTCCGTTGTACAGTTCGTGAACTTAATCTTAACGTCACCTGCCGCTGCAAGACCATTTCCACCTTGACGCGCTTTCCACTTTCCTGTATCTACATATACCTCTGCATCTTCTTTACCCACTTTTACTGCAAAGTCAATAAGAAAATCGCGCCATTTTTTTGACTGCTCCGGCATGTATATTCTAGATAAAAACTGTGCCCTCTGATTATTATTAGGACAACACCAGCAACCTACTCTATCATATCCCAATCTATATGCCTTATTAAAATCAACCTCTTCAGCCAACATATAAAGCCATATATCAATATCTTTCCAGAAGAAAATCGGAGAAGCTACTGTTTGCTGCTGTATTTTTACAGATTCCGCGTCATCCTCAACACGATTATATTTACTTCTACTTACTGACTCGGATTTTCTAATTCCATAAAAGGTCAATATCTGTTGATTTCTATACAAACTATTGATTACTCGCGTAATAGGACCGGTCTTAAACATAGAACAACACCAACGCATCATACGTGCTGGTGGTCCTATATCCTCGCATACATCCATAAACACTTGCTCATCATTTTTTGCAAATAAAAAGATCGCTTGCGGATGATTCTCTCTAAATCTCTCTGCATATTCCACTGTAGACGGAAACTCCAAAGTAGTATTGCCAAATATATGTACTAAGTTTGGGTTACTAAGGGCTTTCGAAACAACATCGGCTGTTACAGTTGAATCCTTCCCACCCGAAAATGAAATCACAAGCCGTTCCTCGTCAAATTTAGATGCAGTCTTTCTTACAAATTCAAATGCTTCATCTTTTAAATAATTTAATCTATTCCGGTTCGCTTCTATAAAAGTCTGTATGTGCTCATTGAAATACTCATACGTATTTTCAGACTCATACATTTTTAATTTTGTTGCAATAGCATCTGTATCTGCTGTCTGAAATAAACTACTCGGAATTGATATGCTTTTACCATCAATATAATACCTACTATTAACAGACCAAACGGAGCTTTTTACAAACTCATTTGGTCTCTTATCTAATAATATTTCCAACAACAGACGTTCTTCCGGAAATACAGGTCTCAAATCTGTAGTTAGATATTTGGTTTTTTCTCCACAAATTGGGCACACGCCCTTATCTGCCTGATTAGTTAGCTGAATGATAGGTGTCTTACAATGCTTACACCAATAAACCTCAATAGGAAGGTCCTCGACCGTTTCCTCGCCACAGACCGGGCACTCTTTTTCATTTGTCTCTATATTACAATTACGGCACCACACTCTGTCGCTCACCTCCTATGTTCATACTCATACTTAGTCTAGTCATATATATTATAGTCTATTTGGTGTCCAAAATATCGGACTTGTCTGGAACCACTTCAACTATATCTTCTATTTTTACATCTAAAGCTTTGCATATTTTCCCTAATACCTGAGTAGAAACATCTCCACCTTTTCCCATTTTTGCCAGAGCATTTGTTGAAATGCCCGCCATTTCTCTCAAATCTTTTCGATACAGCCCTCTATCAATAAGGAGCTTCCATAATTTGTTATAATTCATTGACATAGCTAATCACCTTTAATCATTCTGCTAAATGGATAAAAAACACCAACAATATACTACCATATCGTTTCTCAAAAATCAATTTTGTTTTGAGTTTTGCAAATCGCAAAAACATAAAAATTCGTTCTTCATTGCATCCTTTCATCCACATTTCGAGCACATTTTCACAGCAAAAATCCAGTGCTCATATGAGCACCAGACTCACTATTATGACATTTTATAATGCATCCCATGATGGCTTGTTCTTTTTTCGATTTTCAGTTTTTTCACTTTCTGGAACATTCATACCGCAATGTAATGGATCGCTATTTTGGGGTGGATTATCGTCTCTATCCTTTTGCTTTACATCATCTATTTTTCCATCCAATTTACGCTTTAACGATTTTGCTTTTCCACCATATTTCACTGTATGCTCAATAGCTTCCTCACATACAAGTTCTGTATATTTCGCCTCAATTTTTTTATCGAGATTCTCTATTTCAGCTTGTAATGCATTTATCTCTTTATCCCACTTTTTAGGTGTTACAGGTGCTCCGTCCAACATACCATTTAATTTTTCAACAAGCATATGATATTCAGCCAATTCTTCTTTATGAAGATTATCAAAGACAATCTTTCCTACTGGAGATTTCTTTCTACTTTCTTCATACACAGATTTAACCTTTTGTATCATTTGATAGGTTTCAGCATAATCCTTTAATCGATCAGCTTTCTGTTTATTGGTAAGTCGCGTACTCTGATATACCTGCATCTCACTTTCAGCTTTTTTGTAAGCAACTGTCACAGAACCAAATGAATCTAACTTGTAGTATCTTACATACTTTCTTATATAATCAGGTTCCCGCATATCCTTTAATGCATCTTTTGAAAAATGTCCTGCATATTTGCTATCAGATGGTATCTGGAATATCTCATTATTTTCTTTTAATTTATCAATAAATTCTTCAACTTCATTTACTTTATGAGTAGCAGTAGGAGCAACTGATTCTATAGCAGATTTAAGCTTACTAATCTTAGATTCAAGCATCGCCTTTGCTAAAAGAAGCCAATTATTATATTTCTTTATATCTCGATTTATATCGCCTATATCAGATCTAATCACATCATTTTCAGATGCACCTTCGCGCACTTCTCTATCTGCTTTGCGCTCTATATTTATAGCTGCTGGTCCCATATGTACAGTCGGTAATCTATCCAACCCCTGTGCTTCATATGACCTACTATCAATATGAATATCCTTTTCGAGTTCTTCAAATTTTTTATTCACGCAATCTTCCCAGCTTTTTCTCCATTCAGGAACACGCTCGTCACTATTCCAATATTCAACTGTTGGATTTTTTCTACCATACTGACTTGTCTTTGGTGTCCGATTCACGCGTTTTAATTCGCGTTCATTTCCAACAGAACCAGGAAGCCACACCTTCTTTTTTCCATCAATAAATTTGAACTGTTTTTCCCATCCTTCAAGTTTTGCCTTTTGAAACTCTTCAGCAGTGAAACCCTTCTCTTCTCCATCCTTCATACACAAATATTCAACCTTTGATTTTTCTTCCCACTTGCCATCTTTTGATATTGGACGGACTGTTAAAAGAATATGTGCATGAGGATTCTTAAATTGCATTTTGCCTTGATCTTTTGTTGGATTTCCATCGGCATCAATAGCCTGATTCCTATCATTTTTTACTGGTGGATTATGAATTGCTATATCTGCGCACATTCCTTGCGATACAAAATTCTTTTGAACAAATTCACGAACTACCGCCAGCTGTTCTTCCCTAGACATTTCCACTGGCAACGATACCTCTACTTCCCTGGCAAGCTGAGCATTAGAAGCTTTCTCCGCAGTTTCTACAGCATTCCATAATTTGGATCTATCCTTATACTCTTGTGGTGCATGGTCTGGGAGCATTATGAACTTATCCTCAACCCATCCCTTTTTTGTATAATCCCTTGTTATTCCATCATATATACTTGTAAGCTCTTCTCCTGCTCTATAAGCAGCTGCAGCAACAGCAGATTTCCCCTCATTCCTTCCAAGAACCTTTACTGAGCAATGATATATCGCCATCAAAATCACATCCTTTCTTTTTCTTTTAATAGAGGGCGGATACGCCCAAATGTGTTCTAAGCCGACTGCCGAAGCAGTCAGAACACGCTCACTCCCTGAACTGGATCACGGAGTGAGACAGTGAAGGGCGCACTTATACATCACGCCTAAAGGCATGATGAGTGCGCTCTACCGAGGGTTGCTTCCGCAGGACTCTTGCAGAGAGCTTGTCGCATTTGCTCCAGTGCCATGAAAAGCATTTGCACAGGCACTTTGGAACTCTTCACCGTTCATATCTTCAGAATTCTCGATAAAGCCTTCCGCAACTGCTCCATGCACAATCAAGCGTCTTGTTCTGGCTTTGCGCTGCTTGATTGCGTCTCGCCTTTCCTTCATTTGCATCCGATGTTTCTCCTGCAATTCAGCCAAAGTCTCGTTTTTTTCCATATGTAGCATCTCCTTTCTGATACCAAACTGACATCTGTAAAAAAATGGGTGATACCTATCTGATATCACCCTTAACTGCACTACTCTTACTATTCTCATTTTTGTCTGTCTCTACGACTGTTCCGGTTGCCAAAATTTCTTGTAAGCTCACCGAATTAATATAATATTTCTTCCCAATTCTTACTGTGATTACTTTCCCAGACTCACATAATCTTCTTAAAACATTTGGAGCCAAGCCTGTTTCCCTAGATGCTCCAGATATAGTCATCATCATAGGTAGTTCATCCATTACAAAGTCCCCCTTCCATATCTTTCATATTTTGCATATCTTTTATATTTATTATAATTTGCATAACACGAAATATCATTCACTACAGAATTCATTTTTTATTGACTTTTAATCTCTCTAATGTGATAATCTTTTCGTAAAGATATAAAGGAGGTTACATATGGTATTATTCGATTTTTCTGACAAAGAATTGCATGAAATATGGGACATTGAAGATAAGTATTTTCAATTCAATTACAATGAATATAAAACCTTTGGATCACGCCTTAAAAAGTGGCGTGAATTAGCTGGATATACTCAGCGCGAAATAGCTGAATATCTGTATGATTCTTATGAAGAGCTTGGAAAAACACCATCAAAAATAGACAGCATTCAGAGAAAGTATCTTTCCTGGGAAAGCAATGATCAGGAAATTAAAAATATTCTTCTTTCTATGACAGATTTATACCTGTTAAAGAAGCTTATCGGATGTGATTATGAGTTCTTATTTTGTGAAATAAATACGCTACATAAAAATACAAATGAACTTGTCGATTATACGGGGCTTAACAACACAAGCATTGAAACACTTTTATCTTTATCTGACATAAATCTTTTTGATTTTGACGATGAACTTTCAATGCTCGCACTTACAAAACAAATAGTTATTAGTCGTATTGCTACAGACGAAAAACTATTATTGTATCTTAGCTACTTTCTAACCACATTAGAGAGTGATAAAGAAGATCAAGTTATTTATGTAGATATTCCCTGTGTTACCAAGAATGAACTTGATGTAAAAAGATCTACATTAAAATACAACGACTTAATGGATGTACATCTATTTACAATTGTTAATCTGCTCAGCAAAATAAAAGACTCTTTTGCAGATATGGATCCTTCTTTCGATATGAGTAATTTGATTAAGCATGATTCGCTATGTTCTGCTGATAGCCCCCTTGGTTCAAGAATAAAATCATGGCGT
The DNA here is from genome assembly GCA_030523345.1 of Lachnospiraceae bacterium. Taxonomy (GTDB): domain Bacteria; phylum Bacillota; class Clostridia; order Lachnospirales; family Lachnospiraceae; genus UBA2868. The sequence goes on along the minus strand of JAUNIR010000011.1, from coordinate 30,895 downwards.
GATTTAAAAGGAATAACTCAAAAAAAGGCTGCGGAAATGCTATGTGAGGCAGCAAAGGAATTACATTCAGAACAGCCTTCATTTGAATCTGTAATGAGAACATTACAAAACTGGGAAAGCAAGAAATCTGCTGATGATGAAGTCAGAATTCATATCGGAGATTTAATGTTACTAAAACATATAATGGGCTGTGATTATGCGTATTTATTTGGCAATATCAACTGCTTATATATACCATTTTCAACCCCTCAAAAGTATACTGGACTAACAAAGGAAGCTCTGAATTCCATATATAAATATGCTCACCCAACAGATACTGATCCTGCATATTACCGATATTTTTTACAAGTATTGGATATGCTAATTGGAGATGAAGAACTGCTATTTGAATTAGCTCTTTATTTAGTTGGATCTCCAGCAGCTGTCGATTATGCAGACAGTGACATATTAAAACCAAGTAAACTGCAAATGAGTTTAATTCGCACAAAAATTAATAAAGATTACTCCGATAATCTTTATACTGATGATGAGTGTAATATTCTTTTACCGCTTATCTGTAAAAGACTAATTATGCACAGAAACGAAACACAAAAAATTAAAGATATCATAGAAAAACATAACGTAAATGCCGGTATTTTTTAGCATCACAAGTAACCCCTTTAGAAAGCCTAAAGGGGTTATTATTGTATTGCGTCATATACAAATATTGCTAAAACAGAACTTAAAACTTATCTTCTCGTTCTGATAAAAGCTCCACATATACACTGTTATTTTCTCGCAGTATTTTCTTTGCTGATTTAAGCAATTCCATAAGCACCTGTCTCTCATAGATATTGCAGTCATCAAAAAGCATATCTATCTCATAATTTTTAGGATTCTTACTCTCCATATGGTTATCCGTAAGTGTTTCATTAGGTACTCCCAATGCATCAGCAATTCTTCCAATAGCTTTAAGACTGACCATCTTCTGCTCTTTCTCAATCTGACAAATATACTGTGCAGATAATCCGGCTTTATCAGCTAGCTTTGCCTGAGACCATTTTCTTCTTGTCCTCTCCTCTCTGATATTTTTTGCAATAATTGATTTGTTTATTGGCATATCAGCCACCTCCTTAAATAAATTTTCTATTCAAGGATATAGCCGATAGTGGATATCTTAGCCAATAGCTTATTCTTTATATCTACAATAAACGATATTATTGTCTAAAGTCGATATTTGGGGTGATAATATGGATAATCTTAAGCAGATAGGTAGCCGTATCAAGAAAGCCCGCAAGGATAAGAATATTAGCCAGATTGATTTTGCGGACATGGTACAGATATCTACCTCGCATTTAAGCGATATAGAAAATGGTAAAACAAATATTGGATTAGATATATTTATTAGAATCACAGAGTCTTTACAGGTTTCTGCTGACTGGCTATTACAATCCAATGTTCCTGATGTCAGCAAAATTCAAAATAATGAATTAACAGAATTACTGTCTGACTGCACATCTGCAGAAAAACAAGCCATAATAAAAATGGCTGCCGATATGAAGAATGCTCTTCGCACTAACAAATAATTTTCAGAATATTATAATTTTTTTCATAAATAAATGGACTGATGGTTGATGTATCAACTGCCAGTCCATTTTATTTTTCTACGAAAATTTTATAATGTGCAACAAAGGGAAGACTGTCTTCTTCTTTTGTTTTTATGTCACATTTTATGAAAAAGGAATTGAGCGCTAATGATTGAGAATGAGCAAAAGTTATCTTCATCAGATCAGCAAAAGCAAAAAATCCGCGAGCGTTATAAAGGTGTGGATCCAGACGAACTTGATGTAATACCCGCCTTACCACAACAACGACTCGATGATGAAAATAGAACCCAACGTGTTGCTGTTTATGCCAGAGTATCTACTGATGATCCAAGGCAGACATCTTCATATGAACTACAAAAGAATCATTATCAGGATGTTGTTTCCAGACACCCTAATTGGCTTCTCATAGACATCTATGCAGATGAAGGTATTTCTGGTACATCCCTTCAGCACAGAGATTCTTTTATTCGTATGATAGAAGATTGTAAAGCTGGAAAGATAGATTTAATCATAACCAAAAGTGTATCGCGATTTGCAAGAAATGTATTGGACTGCATCGGACATGTAAGACAATTAGCTGCTATGCACCCACCAATAGGCGTTTTCTTTGAGACAGAAAATATCTACACACTTAATAGCAACAGTGAAATGAGTTTGTCCTTCATATCCACTCTTGCCCAGGAAGAAAGCCACACTAAAAGCGAAATTATGAATTCATCAATAGAGATGCGATTCAAAAGAGGAATCTTTCTTACTCCTGCTCTTCTTGGTTATGACCAGGATGAAAATGGAAACTTGGTCGTTAACGAAGAAGAAGCAAAAACAGTACGCCTTATATTCTTTATGTACTTATATGGCTATAGCACACAAGAAATCGCAGACCAGCTTACAACACTAAAGCGAAGAACAAAAAAAGGTAATACCACTTGGTCTTCTGGCTCAGTTCTTGGTGTTTTGCAAAATGAACGTCATTGTGGAGATGTCCTGGCACGAAAAACTTGGACTCCTAGTTATCTTGATCACAAATCAAAGAAAAATAAACAGGATCGTAATCAATATCGTAAAAAGGACCATCATGAGCCTATTGTTACACGCGATGATTTCATTGCAGTACAAAAACTCATAGGGAATGCCAAATACGGAAATAAAGGAATACTTCCTGAGCTTACTGTTATTTCAAATGGCATATTACGAGGTTTTGTATTAATAAACTTACGATGGGCTGGCTTTAAAGCAGCTGACTATCGCAACGCATCTGACAGCATATATGACAACATAGATACCGATGCCATTCAGACCGTATCAGTGAAATCAGGTGATTTCGATTTAAGAGATTTTGAAATTGCGCGTGGACAATTTTTTGATACATCAAACAAAATATCAATTCGTTTATCAAGCAGTGCTTTATTCTTCAGCACAGAATGTGTCAGAAAATTTTCTACTAATTATGTAGAGTTGCTCATACACCCTCGCGAAAAAATACTTGCCATAAGACCTTCAAAAAAAGAATCCAAAAACGCAATCCAATGGTCTAAACCTCGCGATGGTCAGAACATTCCTAGACAAGCAGCTGGTTCTGCATTTCTGCCTAATCTATATGATTTGTTAGGTTGGAACCCAAATTTGCGATACCGCATAACTGGTATAAAGAAGCAACAGGACTGTGATACTGTTCTTCTATTTGATCTAAAGGAAAACGAAATATTAATTTCTAATAGATCAATATCTGCCGATGACGATGAAACACCTGTGACCTCTTTTTCTGAAGATGTCACACCACTTAATGGTAAATCTCAAATCGTAGCATATCCATCAGAGTGGGGCGATTCATTTGGTAATAATTATTATGCAAATACTACAGCTGTTCCAACTATAGAAGATGGACAGGACTGGAATTCACAAACACAGGGCATTGTATATCCTACTGAAGAAAGTGCTCTCTCTGTTACAAGTCATGAAGAAATTAAGGAAGAAATACGCTCTATAAAAGAGAGTATGAAGGAGGCATCCGATGAATGAAGAAGTAATTGATTATATTGAAGACAGTAGCTTCAGCTATGACGGATTCCAGGTTGTGCGAGGTGAATTCTTTGCTCATATCTATGAACCGTCATTCACATTAAACAACTATAAATGCAGTGTGAACACCGCTTGTATTAAGAAACTACCACAATTTGATTATGTTCAAATCCTGGTTAATCCCACATCCAAGTTACTTGCAGTTCGACCTTGCAATGAAGATGAAAAAGATTCTTTCCGCTGGTGCTCTGCTACTGCTAAACGCTCTCCTAAACAGATTACTTGCAGAATCTTTTATGCAAAAATTATGAACCTTATGAGCTGGGATCATAATTACCGCTATAAATTACTGGGAAAGCTTATTAAATCTAATAATGAATTGTTATATGTATTTGATCTTAATTCACCTGAGATATTTAAGCGTTCTACAACAGATGATGGCAAAGTAAAAACATCAAGAACTGCCACATATTCTGAAGATTGGAAGAACCAGTTTGGTATTCCTGTTGTTGAGCATCAAAGCATAGTTCAGGTTAATACATTTAGCGAGCACACAGTATTTGGACTTAAAGCAGATCCTAACACACCTCATCAAGCCGAAAAGACAGAAGCAGATGTTGTAACAGAAAGCGCAGGTAATGAATATGAACAACTTACAATCAATCAAGCCCTCGAAGCAGACTCCGGCAGTAATGGTATTTGATATGAAATACTGTTGTATAAGGATTCATAAACGCACCCTTCATATGCTTAATGATCCAGACTATATACAGTTTTTGGTTAATCCCAAGGATAAAGTTATTGCTATAAGACCAGGGAAATCCATTAATGCATTAGCTGAGCGTGTCCGCTGGGATCGCCTTAATGATAATCATTGCTGTGAAATGCATAGTACATCTTTGGTATATCAACTCCATAGTTTATTACCAGACCTTGATAATATGTCCTCTTATCGGATGGAAGGTACCCATATCGAACAAGAGAACCTTGTAGTGTTTAAGATGGCAGATGCCAGGCTATTAAATTATTTAGAAAGTGAACCTATTCCCGTATGAGTGAAAAACATTGTTACAAACTTATATTAGATCCTGAATTTGAGCGCATGTGTCCACCTTCCATCGGACGTAATCATGATGATATAGAAGCTCTAATTATAGACCATGGGTGTCCTCATCCAATACAGGTATGGCATAAGATAATATTAACAGATTTTGTATACTATCATATTTGCCAAGATTGGGGCATCGAATTCGAGATAGAAGAACTGTCTTTTACAAGCAGATATGATGCGCTGTATTATGCTGCTCTTCATCATGTAAATAACAACACCCTATCTGATGTGTATCACCGATACATAATCGGCAAAGCATACCACTCTGTTAAAAAAATACTATCAGATGTAAACAAGCAGCGCAGGAGCAATCCTTTTCCATCTGAACTTATGGATGAAAACAAAGCTAAAGGTACAACATACAAAAGAAATCGATCTTCAATCATTGTTAGCAATAGTTTTAATGTTTCACCTATGACAGCTTCTGAATATGGTAGGTATTCCACTGCATTAGATGCCATATACGATAAAGCACCTGAAATTGCTATAGATATACTGGCATCAAATTTCAAATTATCTATGGAAAATACTTTATCCATATCGAAGCTATCTCGTGATGAGATTATTGTTGCCTACGATCATGCCAAAAATTTAGATAACTATACTCTCATTCAAACAGGAGATAAAAAGAAAACTCCCGTTGAAAAAAAGGCTATACCTTCAGCACCAGTCAGAAGAACTCGAAAGAAGGCTAATCCTGAAATAAAACAAATGCCCAAATATGATCCTGATGCTGAATTATCAAGCTTGTTTTTCACCGTACCCAGCTGGATAAGCTCATTACAAAGAACCATAAATGTTACCGACTTCTCCAGCACTTCTCTTCATGCCAGGTGGAAGCTTGAACAAAAACTTAAGGAACTATCAAATACGATTATTATCCTGGAGGATAAATTGAAGGAGTAATACTCATGAATACCGAAATAGATTTGAATCAATTTGTACCTAATGTCCATTATGAATTAATCCCTATCAAGAATCTTGTATCAAATCAGGATTATCAGCGAAACTTATCGGTTAAGCATGTTCAGAAAGCAGCCGCTAATTTTGATTTATGCCAGATTAATCCTGTTAAGGTTAGTCGCCGTGATGGTGTAAATTATGTATTTAATGGTCAGCACACAATAGAAATCATTGCACTTGTGTCTGGATCTCGTGAGACTCCTGTATGGTGCATGATTTATGATGATCTTGCCTACGAAGAGGAAGCTGATATTTTTGCTAATCAGATGAAATATACTAAGGCTCTATCCCCATATGAGATTTTCATGGCTAATATTGAAGCTGGCAATGACAAGCAGCTTATTATAAAAGCGCTGGTTGAATCATATAATCTCAATGTAAGTGGAAAACCTGCACCAGGCAACATATGTGCAGTATCTACTTTAGAAGATATCTATGATAAACTCGGTTTTCACATTTTAGATCATACAATTCGTCTCATTGCTGGAACATGGGAAGGTGAGCAAAAATCCTTCAGTTCCAATATGTTAAATGGTGTTGCCAGAATCCTAAACTGTTATGGGGATGAAATTAAAGACTCTACATTCAAAGAAAAACTCGGCGCTGTCTCCATACGAGAACTAAGCAGAACTGCCAAGGACCGACACGCTGGATCCCTGGGCTATTCAGAAGCAATGCTTATAGCCTACAACAAGAAGACTCAATTTGGTCTTAGCTTTGAAAAACTATATGCTAAGAAATCCAAAAAAGAACAGGAACCTACTACTAATTCTGTATCTGATTCTGCGTCTGCTACTACTTCATCAGAAACTAATGATAATAATAATATAAATCTTGAGAATGCATCTCAAATGGATATTTTTACGATTACAAATGGAACTAAAGGAACAGAAGCAAATGAAAACTAATGTACCACTTATTGATATGAAAAAGACAGGCGAGCGTATATCCTACCTAAGAAAATTAAATGGTCTATCAGTTAAAGAATTACAAGAGTGTCTAGGACTAGGCACTCCTCAAGCCATTTACAAATGGGAACGAGGATTGAATCTTCCTTCCTTAGATAACCTGCTATTTCTCTCATCAATTTTTAATGTCAGCATGAATTCAATTATTGTATACCAAAATAATATGCCCACATACTCAAATGATGATGATAATACACTCTCTAATTATTTAATTAATGTGCTAGCGATTGAAGAAAGTCGTAATAAATCCCCGCTTGCTCCGCCTAATCACCATAGTCGATTTATGGAGGGCAAATATCCAGAAGATTAAGCTCTCTTCTTTCTTCCTTCTAGTTGCCATTTATCATGTGACTTTATACTCCTGACAGCTGTTGCCATATTACCGGCTGTACCATGTCTATGATATTGATGCTTTATATGATGTTTATGAAATATAATACAACTACCTTCATCTTCATTTATAGGACTATGAAGTAGCCATACATGACCTGTATTGCCAGATTGAATCTCTATATCGTATTCTGACATCTTTATGATATTAAAATATGTATCATCTATTGTCTTAAGATCTTTTGTAGTAAACATATATCCCCCTATGACACTAACCCTATAATATTGGTTATTCTCTTTCCCTTTAAGTTCTTCTCTTCAGCATATACCCTTGATTCCTTCAGACATCTTTCTGTATATATAAAATCCTCTGGTGCATTAACACTTACTCCCATAATAAATACCAACTTAAAATATTCCTCTATAGCTTTCTTATTCTCAAATATAATCATTTCTATACAATCTCCTTTATGTTAATAATAAATACAATGTTCTTTGTCTCTAGTTCTTTTCAACCAAGATAAGAATAAGTTCCACAACTCCAACTCCTTTTTCATCCTTACAAAACTCCTTAAATACACTTACTATATTTTTCATATATTACCTCCTTAAAATTCTTAAATTTTAAACGAATAAAATGCTGGGAACATAAGAATAATGATTATCACTGATAACATCATAAACATTGGTACCATCAGCTTTGTCCCTGCCTCCTCAAACTTTTTCTTTGCTCTATTTCTTCTTTCCAAATATGCATCGTTACACTCAAGTCTGAAGCTCAATGCCAGATCACTTCTTCCTACTGTTACTGCCTGACATAACAAGCTTACAAATACCCTATACCTCTGATTATTTATTCTTTCAGAAAACTCTTCATAAGCTTCTACTTCCCGCTTACCATCAATTATTTGTTTTCTAGTAATCAACATTTCTTCATATAATGGATTATTTTCTTTTTTATTATTTTTTGTTCTTTCATAATCAGCACACACCCTCATCCAAATGTTTTTCACTGGTAACCCGGCGGAATAAAGCAATGCAAATTTATTAATTAATGTAGGATACTCGTATACTATTCTCTCTTCTTTTATTTTTAATTCATTACTTAACTCCCTGTCCTTTAAAACGTACACCAAAATAATTACTCCAACTAACATCAATGTAAGAAACAAAAAAGTGTTTTCTTTATCTTCTTTGAATTCTATCTGCTGTCCATTAAATGACACAGGAAGGTAATAATAATCATCTTCCTTATTTACATCATTTTCTGCATTAAGTGCATTCTTTATATATTCTTCATATTGTTCTTCTTCAGTAAGCAATTTTCTGTATACGCATACATAAAACGAAATCTCTTCCTCATATTCAAAGTATGATATAGTTACAGTCACCATCACGTCTATTCCTTCTTCTGGGACCTTTTCATAATCAATAACTCCCTTTGAAGATAGAATTAAAGGCTTATCTGTTCTATAGGAAACCGTAAATGGATAGCTCTTTAATTTATTTATAAAATTAAGATTTTTATCAACATAATCAAAGCTTTTATTTTCATCTTTAATAACATCGAACAGATCCCTTTTAAAAGCATCAACAATTACATTTATTTCATCCTCAGAGTATCTCTTTTCAGATACTTCGAAATCCATCTCGTGGTTATCGACTAATAATTTAACTTTCTTGCTGCCATCGCCATAATCATTCCTTTTTATTCTTCCTCCTTCTTCTATGATTCCTTTCTTATTAACTTTTAACGCAACAATTAATACAATTCCTATCACAAAGATGTAACTACAATATTTTATCTTCTCAATATAATATTTCTTTACCCTGCCTGTGACTTCCCATTTTGGATATAACTGTTTGATTGTGCTGACTACTTTTTCAGACGCTATTAGATGTAATAATCTTTCCACTTGATCACACCTTTATATTTATTATTTTTTCTGACATGATTACTGATGTAAAATACAATATTAGACACGCACTCATAATGATATTTCCTACCACATTATGATATAGGACTTTAATAAATTCATTACTTGTGAATCTCAAATAAACTAAGATACCAAACGGTATGACGCATATAACTTTTTGCTCTAACATTTTCCCTTTAAGGAGTGATGCTATTTCATCCTCTGTACGTCGTTTATCCTGCATTATAAAAACAGTGTCCTTTATTATTTCTGACAAATTACCGCCTGTGCACATTGCCTCATTAAATACTGTTGCAAAATTGATTATATCCTCTACGTCTGTTCTCTCTGAGAATTTCTTCAAACATGTCTGTATAGATATATTCACACTAACTTCTTCTATCATTCTATTTAATTCTTTCACGATAATAGAATCTTCCGAATACATTCTTTCCATGTCATTCCTTGCTACTATAAATGCATTTTCTGGTGACATTCCTCCAGCTAGCGAAGCAGATACGCTTCCAATCATATCGCAGAATTGGCTTTTGAGTTCCTGCCTGAGAGTTTCCTCATATTGCGTTATTGTTCTCTTCAAATAAATCGGTAATAATACTAAAAACACTCCACACATATAAAACGAATCATAGAACAGGTAGGAAACCAAAGCCGAGGCAAATACATATACCACACATCCAACAAATATCTTGCCCGTTATTGTTTTACCCTTTGTACTCTTCATGCTAAAGCTGCTCTTTCTAGTTTATATGTATTTTGTACATCCCCATATTTAACAAAATTACTATTCTCATACCTGTACAATAAATGGGTCTTAACATTTTCTAATTCATATCCTAATACTTCTCTCACCTCTAACACCTTTCTGCTTTTATCCTTCATTCTCCCTATGTGCACTATGATATCTACACCTATTGAAATTTGTCTCCTCATTGCACTAAGGGGCATATTCAAATCTCCCATCATAAGTAACATTTCAAGTCTGTACAATGCGTCCTCACTACTGTTAGCATGAATAGTGCTCATCGAACCATCTTGACCTACTGAAAAAGACTGGAGCATATCTATAGCTTCCGATCCTCTCACTTCTCCAACAATGATTCTATCAGGTCTCATACGAAGTGCCGCTCTAATCAGATCCCTTATATGTATTTCTCCACCTCCATCACTTGATGCATTCCTTGTCTCCATTCTGACAAGATTATCTATACCGGTTATTCTTAATTCAGCACTGTCTTCGATAGTAATTATTCGTTCATCCTTAGGAATATATCCTGTAAGAATATTAAGCAGAGTTGTTTTCCCAGATCCAGTGCTCCCACTTATCAGAATGTTATACCCAGCGTGCACAAGCTTGCTTAATAAAAGCATTATTTCCGAGCTTACGCTTCCACCATTGATTAGATTCTCTGCTGTTAATGGTGTGTCCTTAAATCGACGAATCGTTAGAGCTGTTCCATCAATACTTATTGGTTCCATCACCACATTAACTCTTGATCCATTCTTAAGTCTTGCATCAACAATTGGTGTTCTCATATTTACAGTCCTATTAGCATAAGATACTATTTTGCCAATTATGTCGTTTAACTGTTCTTTAGAATCAAATCTTTTGTCTGAACGATATAATTTTCCATTCCTTTCATAGAAAATTGTGTTCTCGCCATTCACCATTATTTCTGTAACGCTCTCATCCGCTAACAATTCTTATAATACATCAAGCCCTCTTATCGAATAGAATATAGAACTTCTCAGCTCATTCTTCTCCTCATATGTCAGCTTTGAGCTATTATCGATACAGCTATCTATAATTTTTAAAGTAGAATTATCATCACTTTTTCCTGTTACTAATAGTTCTTCCTGAACTTTGTTCTTAACTGATATTTTAATGTTTTTTAAATCGTTATCAGCTCTCTTAATGCTACTATCTTGTTCTCTATCAAATATTATCTCTGCTATTTTCTTAGATGACTGGTATCTGTATGTTAATCCTGTGTCCAATTTTTCGGACAGTATTATTAACTTATTACTGCTAATATTGTTAATACAATCTATGTAACTATCAGAAACTACAAGTGTATCTATCTGCAGATTCTTCAATGTCTCTACAAGCATCTGTTTGCTTGAAAAAAGTCTAATTTCCCATTCGCTAGACGCCTGCTTTTCTAAGAAGCCGCACAGCCTTTCAGCATATACTACTTGGTCATCACATACTGCAATTATTCTTTTATCCATAGTCCTTAGAAATTAATCTGAAATGATTCCGAAATAAATCTGATTAAAAATGAATCAATGTGTTTTTGATTTGTATCTTTTTTGAAGTGATGTCAGTATAATCCTCTATGTCACATAATGTAAATACCCTATATTTTTTTTGTAAAAAAATAACAAACCAAAGAACGATTTTATTGATCAATTCCTGGTTTGTTTTGTGATAAATGTATAATAGGAAAAAGAAGACGTATGAAAATTGGGAGGACATCTCCTTTTTCCTATACAGTAAATCCTCTATTGCCATCGATAGATGTACTCTCGTTTAGTGAATCTCTACCGTATGTTAAACCGGCATATACTTCCTGGGCATTTCCCATTGCTGCTCCGGATGTATCCTGTTTTGCAAGCTCCTTAAATGACTCTTTCAATTTTGTAAGCATCGCCTGAATTCTTGCAACAGTTTCCCTATCTCTTCTTATTTTTGAAAGAGATAATTCTTTATTCATAAACATATAAATGCTCATGAGCTGATAACCGATTTCGTACTGTAAGTCAAGTGCTTCGACTAAATCGTTGATACACTTTGTTGCCTTATCAATAGATATATCAAACGTATCAAAATCTTCTTCCTTAGCAGCAAGAATAGCATCATCCAAATAGTTCTCAGCTATTTCATATACAAGCACAATTATCTCTGTCGGATTAGAATCCGCTATTTTACGTGTATAATACTGTATGGTTTCGTTAGTCATATTTTCCTCTTACTGTAAAAGCTGTAATGCCTGCTGTGGCTGTTCATTAGCCTGTGAAAGCATTGTAGTTCCCGCCTGTACAAGAACCTGAAGTCTTGTGTAATCTACCATACCTTCTGCCATATCAATATCCTTTATTACAGAATATGACTGAGTAAGGTTCTCTGTTGTTATATCGAGATTAGAAATTGTATTTTCTACACGGTTCTGATATGCACCTACCTTTGAACGGGCTGCTGATACATAATCAATAGCCGAATTAATTCTTTCTATCGCTTTCTTAGAGCCTTCCTGTGTTCTACAGTCAATTGTTCTATCCCCATTTAGGTCTATAAGATTAAGAGTCTTTAAGGATACCTCAGGAATAACCATTCTAATTTCCTGGCCTTCCTCTGCTCCAACCTGAATTTTCATGCCACCAAGTCCAGTAACTTTCATGTCTACATCAGCAACTGCCGCAGAGCCCTTAAGATCAATTGTAATTTCTCCTCCGTCTACTGTATGAACAGTTGTGCTGTATCCAGTAATATTATCATCTTTATCAGTGAACGGAACTACATCCTGAGATGTAATCTGAACAGGATCATGTGCTGCACCCTTAGTAAGTGAAACTCTACCATTCGCATCAAATGAAACCTGGTAATCATCTGCATCAAATAGTTCATTATAGCCTCTAACTGTAAGAGTGTCTGACTTCTGTGTATATGCTTTAAGTGCCTGTGAACCATCTAATAGTCCCTGTGAATTGAATGTCGCACTTTTACTTACTCGTGCAATTTCTGAAGTAAGCTGATCAACTTCTTCCTGGATAGCCTTTCTATCTTCAGAAGTCATAGTACCGTTTGATGACTTAATAGCAAGCTCATTCATTCTCTGAAGCATCTCTTCGATTTCAGACATTGCGCCTTCTGCTGTCTGAACTGCACTTACAGCGTTCTGAGCGTTTTTATTTGCTCTATCCAAGCTCTTAAGCTGTGCTCTCATACGATTTGAGATAGCCATTCCGGCTGGATTATCTTTTGATTTATTAATTTTGTATCCTGATGACATTCTCTCTGTACTCACGCTTAACTTAGCCTCATTACGAGAAAGAATTGTCTGTGAAATCATACCCTGGATATTAGAATTAATCTTCATATTGTCCGCCTTTCTACTACAGCATCCGTGCTTGATAATAGAAATAATCCTTTATTTCTGAACTGATTTAATAATTGCTTTAGCAAGTCTATATAACTGCTTTGTAGGTGGAGTATTTAAGTTCACTCTCTCCACATAATTTCCCTTAATATTTAATCCCCTAGAACTTGCATAATCCATACTTGAAACCGTAACTCCTACCTGTTCAAATTCCGCTTTAAAGCCTTCTTCTTTTTCGCGTAATACAGATTCAAAATATGAATTTTCTGTGGCAATAAATCCAGTTACAATGCCATTTTTTAATACAAATTCTGCTGAAACTCGTCCAGTACCCTCTGTCTCAAATGTGGCTTTAACTCTGCCTGCATTTTCAGAATCACTGACAATTTTCAAATTGATTGATGTAAGCTCTCCATCTATTTCTACCGGAACTTCGTAAGTTCTTGAATCCGCTAATTTAGAAATAACATTAAGCTGTTTATTAAGAAGCTTGTAACTTCTAACATCAATATAATTATCGGCTGTTTGTGCCTGATTCTTTAGGATTTCTTCACTTCTTTTAGCAAAAGATTCATACGCATCTTTTACAGATTCCTCATCTTCAAAACTTTCCTGAAGGTTCTCTATTTCGCTTTCTAATTCGGCTTTACCATCTTCATCAAGCTTGTCCTTTATCCCTTTGAAGAATGATCCTCTTGAATTAATAATCATATTCATAGCTGCAAGATTAGAAGGACTTTGTGGCTCATCCATATTTTCAAGTGCACGAATTACTGTTTCTTCCTCAGTAATCATTTCTTTGATGTGTTTTGCCTCTTCTTTTGCATATTCTTTATCTATGTCTTTATTAGAAAAGCCTCTAAGGATCTGGTCTGTAATTGATTCACCAGATGTAATTAATTTTTCTAAAAATCCAAAGTCGTCGTCAATTTTTACATCTGTTCCAACTTGTCTGTCCGATCGAGAAGATGTTAACAGATTTGAAAGAGTAAGCTTTTCATCAGCCTTGATAACATCCCCTACTAATTTACCATCTGATTTTTCAATTTTTCTGAATAGTCTATACATTCCAATAAACGCAGATTTTTCAGATTCTGTAATACTTCCTGATTTTTCAAGCTTGTATAAGAATTCTGAATATTTAGTATTTACTTCGTCTTCACTCTCACTAAGAAGTTTATCTGAAAGCTCATAGATATCTGTATCTAGAGGATTTTCCCCATTCCTAATCATTGAAAGGGTCTTTGCAGGTGTCATATGAGCGATAACATTTTCTACAGCAACAGTTGCATTAACTGCCTTATCAATATTACTCTCATTAATCTCTATTCCTGCATATCCAAGTGTTCTTACAGCTTTCTCATTAAGCCTTGTAACTTCAACATCTAAGTCTTCCAATATATCATCAACATTTCTGAAAGCCTTCTTAATACTGTCACCCATATCAGCTCTCGGTGCAGTCATCATTGTCTCATAAGATCTTCCAGCCTTTTCATAATCAGACTTAATTTTGACGCTGCTATCGGCAATCTCGCCTAGTGTTACATTTTTTCCTTCACCGGCAGTAACGGCTTCACCAATGACATCAATAGGTGCACTTTTAATCTCATTAACTGCACCTGTAGTCTTTTTAAAAAGATCTATCTTAAGTGTGAGTTCATCATCATATGCTTTTAATTTATCAGCAGGAACATCTTCATAATCTTCCTCCATCAAGAATGGTGCAAATGACTCCTTCTCCGCCTGTTTAAGATCTTCTACAAGCTTCTGTAAGTCCTTAGTGTCAACATTTATTCCCTTCTTAATTAAAGAAACGCTTGCTTCTATAGTAAGTGCCAATCTTGTTTCTTCAAGAACGCGGCGCGCACTAATTTCGTTGTCTGTATGAGTAATGTTGTATGCCTCAGATGTTTTTCCATTTGATAAATCATTTAATGTATTAGCTACAATACCTTCAACGTTTTCAATGAATTTCCCAGCTTTTACCTGAATACTTTCTGTATTAGTTAAAATAGCATCTTTTACATTTATTCCATCTGCCAGTGCAGCTGCTGAAGCATCTGCAACCCTCTTTTCATTAAGAGGAAAACTTATGCTATTAATATCAGATAATTTCTGTAAATTTTCCTTTGTAAGTGGAAGATCCTTTTCAAGAAGCCACTTTGCATCTGTAAGTGTTTTTTCGTTTACCTCTAGATCAGCATCGCTAATGATTTTTTCTATTTGTGGCTTTAATTGCTCAAAATCTAAGCTTGTAGGATTTTTTCCTACGTATCCTGTGGCGTCTTTATAAAAGCCTGCTTTACCGCCCGAATTACTATCAGACGAGCTATGATTTGCCATATAGAAATTTGTTACAGTAAGATCCAAATCATTATTGATAATAAACTTTTTGGCATCAGAAGAAGGCTCATCTACTCTTTCTGAGAGCTTAAGAGCATCATCTATACTTTCAACGTTTTCCCTTGTTACTGGAAGCATATTGTCGTTAAGGGAACTTTCTATAGCAATTGCATAGCCTGTAGACCCTGTGATTTTTGCAATCTGTTCTGTTGACAAATCGTCTGTATATCCAGGTATTTCTACTCCACTTTTAGCAAGTGTAGTTTTAATTTTATCAAGTATGGTAACAGTTTCTCCCGGCTCTAAATCAGATACAGAAAAACCATCTTTTGTTATGTTAGCGAAATCTTCTCCTGACATAGAATTAGACATTACCGCAAGCGCATTATGCTCTAAGGAAACATCTTTTACTGACGCCTTACTTTTAACGTCATTAAAAGACTTAAGCTCTTCCATTCCGAATCCGCTGATATCCTTATCCTTGCCGGAAATGTCTACTGAATATTCAGAAGCCACCTTAGTCGTCCTTGACACATTATCATGGCTACCGATACTTATCATATTGTCATTCAAAAGATCTCTACCCTGCTTTGGAATATTAATGTTCATAGCATATCCTCTTCAAAGTAAAATCTTACACATTATATTTCGGATATATTGAAGAATTCTTAAGTCCAAAATTAAAAAGAGTGCCAAAATTAACTGACACTCTTAATATTTTATATGTGATAATAAACTATAATTTTAGAACTGGAATATAGCTGCTCCATATGCAGGAAGAGGATATGCAATTGAGTATGGCTGTCCATCCCATTCTATAGGTTCTGCTGTATATGTTACTTTCTTCTTCTTTTCAGAATTACCACCAAATCTCTTTTCATCTGAATCAAGAATAAGCTTGTACTTACCCTTTGCAGGAACACCGACTCTGTAATCTGTTCTCTCAATTGGTGTAAAGTTCATAACGAATAAAAGATTATTCTTGCCACTTTCACCATATCTTACAAAGCTATAAATACTCTTATATGTATCGTCCGCATTAATCCACTTGAATCCCTTTGGATCTGTGTCAAGCTCATACATACATGGGTATTTATTATAAATTCCAAGAAGTTCTTTTACATAGTTCTGCATTCCTGAATGGAGTTCATCCTCTAGGAGTCCCCAGTCAAGTTCTTTTGCCTCATTCCATTCAGCATCCTGAGCAAATTCCTGACCCATAAATAATAACTTCTTGCCAGCATGACCCATCATATAAGTATATCCGACTCTCAAGTTAGCGAATTTATCTACATAGTATCCTGGCATCTTATTAAGCATAGAACATTTAAGATGTACAACTTCATCATGAGAAAGAACTAAAATATAATTCTCTGAGTAATTGTAACTCATAGCAAAAGTCATCTTATAATGATTGTCTCTTCTGAATAAAGGATCAAGCTTCATGTAATCGCAGAAGTCATGCATCCATCCCATGTTCCACTTAAATGTAAATCCAAGACCGTCATTATCAGGCTTATCTGTAACCTTAGGCCAAGCTGTTGATTCTTCAGCAATCATCATTACGCCTGGGTGACATCCTGTAACAAGTGAATTAAGGTGCTTAAAGAATTCAATTGCCTCTAAGTTCTCATGTCCGCCGTACTTGTTAGGAACCCACTGTCCGTCCTGCTTTCCATAATCGAGATAAAGCATTGAAGCAACTGCGTCAACACGAAGACCATCAATGTGGAACTCTCTAATCCAGAATAACGCATTAGCAATTAAGAAATTCTTAACCTCGTATTTTCCATAATCAAAGATCTTAGTACCCCAATCAGGATGTTCTCCCTTACGTGGATCTGCGTATTCAAATAATGGACTTCCATCAAAGTCTGCAAGACCGTGTGCATCTCTTGGGAAATGTGCTGGAACCCAATCAAGAATAACACCGATGTTTGCCTTATGAAGCTTATTTACAAGATATGCAAAGTCTGCAGGTGTTCCATATCTTGATGTAGGTGCATAGTAACCTGTAACCTGATATCCCCATGAACCATCAAACGGATGCTCTGCAATACCAATAAGCTCTATATGTGTGTAATGCATCTCTGTAAGATATTCAACAATTCTATCAGCAAACTGACGATAGTTGTAGAATCCCTCATCTTCGCGACCTGGATGTCTCATCCATGATCCTATATGACATTCATAAACAGCAATTGGCTCTGATGTCATGTCTGATTCATCACGTTTCTTAAGCCAAGCACTATCCGACCATTTAAGGTTTGAAATATCTGTTGTGATAGATGCTGTACCAGGACGAAGCTCAGCATGGTTAGCAAACGGATCTGCTTTGTAAAGCTTATCACCTGATTTCGTATTAATAACATATTTATATAATTCTCCTTCTTTAAGGCCTTCTACAAATATGTCATAAATTCCATTGTTTGGATGTCTATCCATCTTGTGTGCTTCGTCATTCCATCCATTGAAATCTCCAACAAGACTTACAGACTCAGCATTTGGTGCCCACACTGCAAAGTAATAGCCCTTCTTACCATTCTTTGTGGCTTTGTGAGAACCGAGCTTTTTGTAAATATCATAATGGGTTCCTGCCCCGAATAAATACTCATCTCCTTCAGTAACAAAAGGAGAAAAAGTTTCTTTAATCTCTTTTGCCTGTGCCATTTAGTAACCTCCTGTAAATAACTGAATTATCAGCTTATATTTAGAAAATAAAATCCTTCTCACCTAGAATAATATTATCTTCATCATCATATCTGCGTCCAAGAAGCATATCCATAAGGTGTCCCATATTCTTCTTGTCTACATGTCTGATGGCTGTATCAATAATTTCTTTAACCTCATCAATTGTAACTTTATGGTCAAATGTCTGTAGCTCACTGATTCTATTGTGAAGGGCAAGACCTCCCATTTCATCAATTGAGTACTCCTTCTCAAGAGCATATCCGCGACCATAACTTACTAGGTCATCATTAGTGAACTCTGCAATGTCTATTCTCGCATCGAACACATGCTTCATACGCTTTGAATATTTAAATAATGGTTTAATGCTTTCCCTTGTTCCCTCAAGTATTACAAGAACCGGTATTTCAATATCTTCAAGTGTACTTGTAATCATCACTACTGATTCATTTGTGAGACCACCTGCACGCTCTACAATAAGTGCTCCATTTTCAAGTTTCTCAAGGGTTAGCTTAATATTTTTCTTATTAAGAGCTTCTCCACTTATCTTAGCTACCTTACCCGAGAATGATGGATTCTTACTTTGCATTGCCTTAACTATACTAATTGCAATGCCCTTGGTGTCTGTACTTTCTGGACCCATTATAACAACATTTCCACTACCTGGTTCCATACTCATTGCGTCCATTGCATCCACAAGCTGTGCTTTAAGAGCTTCCATTCCATCATAACGACAGAATATTTTGTATTCGTCATCATCAAACTCACGTCTTGCTCTTACATCAGCACGCATAAACGAAGGCATCTGTCCATCATCTTCGTCTTCATCATCTACTTCATCTACCTCGTATTCTTCGACCTCCTCTAAAGAGTCTGTCTCATAGGCAGTTGCTTTTTCTATAGCTTCTGTAGGAATCTTACCTGTCTTTAATATCTCATCAACATCTTCAGGCTGCTCGATTTCTGGGAGTTCCTCAACATATCCAATATCTGTAACTGTATCGTATGGATAATGTCCCTCATCATCTCCTACAGGAGTGAGCTTTTCTTCCTTCTCTGGTTCACTATCAACCTCTGATTTAGTTTCAGAAATACCATCTTCATCTGCTGTTTTTTCTTCAGAATCTTCTGCATCGTCTGAACTATCTGAATCCTCTGGAATTTCAGGTGCAACGTATCCAGGAAAAGCTTTCTCAGCTACTGCTGAAATACGTGAAATTTCCTCTTCTCTTGACTCTGTTTCGTCCTTAATTCCATATTTAACTTCTGTATCATCAGTTTCTTCTGTGTCAGCCTCTACATCATTTTCATCACTTTCAAAATCTGGATCCTTATCCTTTATTGATGGTAATACATCAGGTATTTCCCCTGTAATTCTAGGCTTAGGTCTAGGTCCATTAATCTTAGAAGTTACTCCTGTAATATCACTTCCTGGAATAACTCCCTCTAGTGCAGACATAATATCATCATCCTGCTTTTTGTCAGATTGCTCATCAGGCAATTCATCGCCAGGAAGAGAACCACGTAAGTCTGCTTCCGATAAATCTATAACACCTGTGTGAACTGAAATCTCTGGGGCTTTCGTTTCTGCAGTTTCCGACTGTGGAAGTATCTGAGTAAGGTCTTCCTCCTCTATAGGTGCTGCAGTAACACCTGTCTCATCAGTCATAGCCTCACGAACACCGCTACCAATCTGATCCTGAAGTTCTGCCGCATTCCAAGCACCCGTACCAAGAGCCTGGGCCATAATATCCTGTGTCATGCCAAGGTGATTCATTCCTGGTGTTACCTGGATTCCACCCTGATATGGATCCTGCTGCACTGGTATAGGGTTTCCATATGCATCATATTGAATAAGATTTCCATATGCATCAACATACACTGGTGACTGTGGTGCAACTCCATTTGGGTCCATACCTGGAACCTGTCCTGCAGGAGGCACCTGCGTTGCAGCATCAATCTGACCTGTACCCGCTAGCTGTCCAGTTGCTCCGATCTGGCCTGTCTCTAAAATGTATTCACCATACTGATTAAGCATAGGTCCAGTCTGCTGAGCATTATTACCAAACTGAGTATTTTGCTGTACAGGCTGCTCGAATACTGGGAGTGTTGTCGTTACATATCGACCGTCATATTTTGCCTGCTGGTCCTTAGATAAGGATGTGTGTTGCATCTTGAGTTCCATTGCCTTACGAACATATTTACCCTCACCAAACCAGAGTATAAGCTCATCACACTCAGCAACACATTTAGCTTCTTCACCAATTTTATGATATAGATAAGCAAGCTCATATGCCCACTTTTCTCTGTAATCTTTAGATTTGTACTCCTCTAATACATCAATCTGTTCCTCAATAGAAACATCCTGTGCCTTATATATCTTATAAAGAAGAATATAACTATTCGCATCTTCTGGAGCAATTGCCATAAATTCTTTATAACTTTCAATAGCCTGAACAACGTCTCCAAGCTTTATGAATAACTCACAGAGAGCGTATACAATATCACGTCCATTAGGATGTCTCTCATATGCTAATAAAAGGATATCTTTTGCATCCTCGTATCTTTTATTTACCTTATATATTTCGCTGACTGTAACAAGCATAGATACGCTTCTGACTCTTCTCCAGTCAATTGTATCTGCGATTTCCATTGCTTCTGCGAAACGTTTTTCAGCTATTAAACTTTTAATCTGATCTGTACAAACTTGATATTCGTATTTATCCACGACTATTCCCTCAATATATCTTTATAATGCCCTAAATCATGGTGCGTTGTATGTCACAAATGTGCCTTCAAACCATACAATACGCACAAGCATACACTGTATAATATTACCATATATGCCTTTTATTGTCAAAAAACAGCACTAGATATTGGGGTTAAATAAATAAAAAATAGCACCTCAAGGTGCTATTTAATTATTTCTGTATTGCCAATCATAACCGGCTTATTATACATGAAGAAATCCTTTGCTATATATGAAGGATCTCCGTAGTACGCGCTTCCTATTCTTGCTAACTCATCCCCTGTCATAGCATTATCTACAGTAATATATTCTTCTATGGAAATTGACTCTTGAACCTTTACAATCTTTTCATGAATACCCGGGTTATTATTCTTCAGTATTTCCATATCGCATTTGTCGATGTGCCATACAACATTAATATTATCTGAATTAGCGCTAAATATATCAAGACACTTTTTAATCTTCTCAATGTACGCCTCTTCATATTCAAGTATTGTACTTGGGCAGGTATAATAAACAAGCGTTTTCTTTCCTGACTCAGATTGAAAGCTATCACCACCTGCATTCATATCTCGAACAATAATCTTACTATCCCAGATTTTTCTTGTTTCTTCACCTGCAAACTCAGATAATTTATCAACATATACATCCTTAAGCATGTCCGAGTGAAGTATTACTTCATCAGCATAAACAACACCCGGCATAGTACAGTAATATCTCATGTTATACCATTGTGGATAGTTGTTCTTCTCAAAATCTTTTGTTTTAAACCACGGTACATATATTAGTTTCTTTGTAAAATTAACTATATTGGAAGCATAATACTCTTTAGGTATACTCATACACATATTGTATTCATCATATGGATTCTGAATATATATCCTATCTGGGAACATAGCTTTCAAATCAAGCTGCTCCAATAAGTACACTGGCAACTCCTCAGGATACTTTTCTAAATCATACTGAGGCTCACCTACAAACGTACCGTTGTACTCTTTATAGTAATAAGGCAAAGGAACTACAAATACGTCTACATTCTCTTTCTTAATTTCTTCTTCATACAAAGGTTTCATTGACTCCCAATAAAGTCCATTAAACGGTAAAAATACTACCGTTTCCCTTTCAAACTCACCGTTATATTCAGGAGCTTTCTTAAAGTCTTCTATAGCCTCTACAGTATCATTTCTTAAAGATAAATCCGGCAACCCTTTGTACTTAAAATACGGTAAGTAATCTTCATCTTCTCTTAATCCAAGAGCTTCTCTCTGAGCCTTATAATAAGGGTATCCATGTCCTGCTGCCCCAATGCGAATTTCCCAGTAATTGCCGTATTTATTACGTATAATTCTGTCATAAAGCGCCGGAACACAAACATAAGTGTCTTCAAAAGGCAATTTTACAATTCCATTGAACAAATCTCGCCTATATTTTAATTTGTGGTAGACTCCCAAAGGTATTTGCTGCGTAACAAACTCAGAGGCATCATTATCTAGCTCACAAATAATATTCTGTGTAATTACATATAGCTGTCTTTTTATCTCAATAAACGACTGCTTTTTGTCTACAACCTTTCCACTTCTTTTCTCAACTTCATTAAGAAGAATTTCCATGTCATTGCTGTGACAATTATCCTCTGTTAAGGCATCTGCTATACTCAATATATACTTTACTTTTTCCCTACGTTCTTCCTCAGCTTTATCATCATCGTATACACTGTCTAAAACAAAAATATCTATTGTTGCCATATACGGAAAGTTATAATGACCCTTAAGATATTCTGGAGTAAAGCACATCCTATCTGTATTAACAATATTAACGATAAACTTCCATGAGTAGTCATTATTTAAGAAACTCTGCACCTTAAAACCTTCTGGAAGCTCTTTTTCTGACACCTCTATAAACCTGTTTAAATCGCTTCTAAACATAAATATATCAAGATCATCATCCCACGGAATGAACCCACGATGTCTTACAGTTCCGAGCATTGTACCCCAGTCAGCATAGTATCTTATATTGTATTTTTCACAAATTCTATTTATTTCATGCAAAATAGAGAGCTCTGCAGTGAAAGCTCTCTTTGCTATTGACGGAACATAAAACCCATCTCTTATTTCATCTTCTAGATACACATTTTCTGGTTTATACATCCTACCTTCAAATACTTACGTCTTCTATCATTATAGGTTTCTTTGCCTTTAAAAACTCACCCATCGCCCGTGTTCCATGACCATAATATGCGTCACATATACTGGCAAAATTATAATCAATTCTATCAGCAACAATTCCACCGCATTCTTTACGAATTTTTGCCTTGATTCCATCGTATTTATATGTCAGTCTTGGATACATCTTTTTCAGCGTTTCCGAAAATACCGCGTCTTCTGCAAGTATTACTATTAATTCATCTTTCTTTTCAGCAAATATTCGAATATTTCTTTCTATTTTCTTTATTACTTCTTCTCCATATTTAAGAAGTGATGCTGAATTTAGCGCATATAACAATACTTTTTTGTTTTCGTTCTTAATGCGAGTAGCCCATTCATCCTTAATCTCAAACGTAGGTATTTCATTATGCTCAGCTATAACCTCATCAGAACTTGATACATCAAGAATCTTTTGGCTAGCACTCATAGCAAGATCATATAGCTTGCCCTCTTTTAGCATTTCCCTCTGTTCCTTATAGAATGGATAATCGTGACTAGCTCCACCTTTAATAGGAACCATGAAGTTTTCTCCATAGCACACAGACATAATTGGATCAAAACCTGCCGGAAGTAATATAGTTGTTCCTTCATACTCGACCGGCGTTACACCATCAAACCATATTTTATGAAATACATGTTTGCCATTATGCTTTATATACAATGGATAATTGCAGAGAAGATCATCCGTTTCTTTCCCAATTGAGGCGCATACAGTATCATACAGAATTCTAAGCTGGTTACTCATATTTCCTTCCATATAGAATTCAAAACCAAATGTTTCCTCAAGGAACTTAATGCCTTGATCAAATTTTTCATTTGGAACACGCTCACTAATTTTTTCCCATGAACTACCAATTAGTGAATTTATAAACGCTAATATTTCCAATACCCAGTCTCTTTGTTTTTTATCATTCGGCATATGATCTAAAGGAAATATATCAATTCCCACAACATACGGACACCCTTGGTTGTTCATCATCCATTCTTCACCCGTATGTATTTTATTGGAATTCGCTATTCTTCCATGATATTCATCCCACTCAGGTTCTAGACTGGCTGTCATGATAACATAGCCCTCTGGCAGTTCTTCCATTGCATACTGCCAGAATTTATCATAGTCCTCTCTGACCATTCCTATATCCAGGTCGTCATCCCATGGAATAAATCCTTTGTGTCTAATGGCACCTATCATTGTTCCCCAGAATGCAAACATTTTTAAATCATGTTTTTGACATATTTTTTCTACAACTTTATAAACCTCAAGCTGTGCAGCCCAGGCATGTTTCATTTCTGATTCCACAAAGAAATCATCTATTGTTTCACCCTCAAAATAATCTTTTGGGAATTTAAGCATATATCCTCCCAAGTTTTAAACACTCAGACACATACTCAATGTCTTCTTTACTAAGGTTTGTACTACACGGAATGTTTACAATATGTTCACTATAATACTTTGCCTTTTCTATCTGATATGCAATACAATTTCTATATGGAACTTGTTCATGTATAAGGCCCCATATAGCCCTGCTCTGTACTCCTTTATCCTCAAGACTTGTAATAAATTCTTTTACATTCTCATTAACAAAAATTGAATAAAACCATTTATTTGAACTTACACCATCTCGGAATGGGAGTAATATGCAATTTTCGTTGTCTTTTAATAATTCTTTGTAATATTCATAATTAGAATTTTTTCTAAGAATGAATTCATCAAGTTCTTCGAGCTGGGCCACTCCAATAGCAGCTTGAACATTTGTCATACGATAATTATATCCAACCTCATTATGAATATAATAATGTGGATCATCCTTAGCCTGAGTAGATAGATATCTTATATGATCCACCTTTTCTTTACTTGAAGCAGTTACGGCCCCGCCACCACCTGTTGTAATAATCTTATTTCCATTAAAAGAATATGCTCCAAAATGCCCTATAGTTCCTGCGTATTTTCCTGCATATTTTCCCTCGGTATAATATGTGCCAAGCGCCTCTGTAGCATCTTCAATTACATATAAACCATACTTATCTGCAATATCCATTATTGCTTCCATATCGGCCATATTTCCAAAAACATGTACTACTACTAATGCCTTCACATGCTTTCTGGTACCGTTATGAATTAACTTTACCCTATTACCATCTTCTTCTATATGACATTCTTCCTCGCAAAATCTTTTTAGCTTTACAGGATCTAAGCAAAGCGAATCATCACAGTCCATAAATACTGGCTCTGCAAATTGATATCTAACAGGATTTACCGCAGCTATAAAAGTGAGAGTTGGAACTATTACCATGTCATCTGGTGTTATACCACACTCAATCAATGACAAGTGAAGAGCTGCTGTTCCACTTTGACATGCGGCAACACCGTTAGCCTCAAGAAACTCAGTCATATTAGCTTCCAAAGTATTAATAAATGCTCCACCTGTTGAAACCCAGCCTTCGTCGACTGCCTGATCTACATATTTTCTTTCATTTCCTTCAAAATTTGGAATTGATAATGGAATAAATTTGCCCATGTTAATGCCCCTAAATCTAACTCTTAACCCTAAATCTTACATCTTACTGTCGAGAGATTTGCCTGTTTCAATATGACTAAAGTTAGGAAGATACTCTCCTATAATTTTAACTATATCTGCCTTGCTAATTGAATCTTTCGAATTAAAGCATCCTGAAAGATTATCGAGTAAATCTGAAAGTTTCTTGACATCACAAATCTGCTTATCAGTTATTACCCCAAGTGACGAAAATCTATCCATATCAACAGATTCTGTTTCTGTAAAAAATTCTTCATAAGCTTTTTCTCCCGATGTATCAGAGACTTCAAAATGAACTGGGTACTTGCTGCTACCATTTTTAAGTTCTTCAGATTTATCTATTGCTTCCTCATCAGAACTACATTCCAACACCTCATATCCCTGTTCTAATAAAAGATTTCTTGCAATGTTATCAAATGTCATCATAGATTCTTCCTCAAGCTTCGGGAAAAAAATCGCCCTGTTTTCACCAAGCATACAAGAAAGCATACAAATCTGACCACTTTCTTCAGGAGAAACAAAATATCTCTTAACATCAGATGGCGCACTAATTGGCTGAAGTTTGTTTATTCTTTCAATAAAGCCTTGTGGTAGCGATCCATTTGAGAAAGCAACATTTGCAAATCTAGCAGTTTTAACTGGAAACTTGTCCGAATAACTAAAGATCAAGTCTTCCATAATTCTCTTACTAGCGCCCATAATATTAACCGGGTTAGCTGCCTTATCTGTTGAAACACAGAAATATGTTTCAGGTGGGTACTCTGCTAGAAGATCTAATAGTCCTTTAGCTTCAAGCACATTATTTTTTATAAGCGCTTCTACTGAATATATATCTTTCTCACTTCTTACATGCTTATGCGCAGAAAAATTGCCTACTATGTCAAATCCATCATGAGAAATAAACATTTTTTTAAATGTATCAGAAGAGAAGTTCATAGGATATGTAATGTAGTCCTTTGGAACATACATCCCCTTTGTGCTTCTTAAGTCTCTCGTAAGTTCTGCAAGTGCATTTTCATTAGTATCTACTACTACTAAAGATGCTGGCTTAAATGGAAGAATTGCCTTAATAAATGAGCTTCCTATGCTTCCCGCTCCACCTATTACTAATACCGTCTTCCCTTCTATACTCTCTTCGAGCTTTTGTTTATTATCATTTATATCCTTTATAAACATGCTTTCTGGACGCTTTGTAACATATTTACTTATGAAGCTTGATAAATTAAACATTTTCTGTCCTCGCTCAATTCATTCGTTTTAACAGTCTCTTTTACTCATAATAAATTCTGCCATTTCAAAATCAAAAATGTCATCTATATCTATGCTCTTACGCTTATCCATGATATATGCATATGAGCCATCTCGATATATAAAAGTATCGTCATAAAGGAACTTTATATTAACTATATAAATGGCTCCATTTAACCTATAATACTTAGATAGCTTCTGTCTTGGTGCAGATGAATTACAGTCTATAAATCCATCCAATGAATTATTATCTGGCAATGTATTGCTTAGTAGTGGTGAATGGTCAACTTCACATACAGATACGACTGCTTTCGCATTATTTTTTATAAATACATCGTATGCTCCTTTTATGTCATCACTGTCGCGCAACGGAGAAGTTGGCTGTAGCAATACGATATTATCAAATTCCATTCCAAGTTCTTTATATCTTTCTATAACTTCCTTAACTGCATCCCATGAGCTTGCGGTATCCGATGACATTTCTTCAGATCTTAGAAACGGAACATCCGCTCCATATTTTTTTGCAATCTCAGCATATTCTTCACTGTCTGTCGAAACATGAATTGTACTAAATACACCCGATTGAATTGCCGACTCGATTGCATATGCAATAAGCGGCTTTCCGTTGATTGGTTTTATATTTTTATCTTTTAACCCTTTTGAACCACTTCTAGCAGGGATTATCGCAATATTCTTCATACTGTGTAAAATACCTTCTTTAAATCAATATCAGAACTCAAATATTTTTTTATTATCTCTACAGCATTTCTGCTTGCATCTTCCTTAAAATATGGGTTATTCGCAGATATACATACATCTACAAATTCCTTAGACTCAGCCTTAGTTATAGCATTACTTATATCTTCTTTCGAAGGTCCACAGTCAATTACACTGTTAGCTCGCACTCTTCCCTTTTGGCGATCCCCTATATTAACAGTAGGGATGTTAAAGGAAGGAACTTCTATTATTCCACTAGAAGAATTTCCAATAACCATCGCCGAATATTTGACTGCGCTTAAATACCTTAGTGCCCCAAGAGATGCAAATACATATACATTTTCTCTTTCTCTTGCATATGCCATGATCTTTTCATTTATTATTTTTCCACCACTATCCGCATTTGCAAGAGTAATAATATATGATAATTCCTTATGCTCATCTAGGGCATCTATCAAATTATTAATCTGATCAATAGCGCTATTTTCTTCAAGCGTTACAGGATGAAATGTCACTATTCCATATGGATTATCTAAATTTATTATCTTCGATGAATTGTTCATTTCTTCAAGAGATACTTTCAGCTCATCCTTTGAAAGCAGATTCTTTTTTAAAACGTTTTCAACTCCAATACTACCAATATTAAATACTCTATTAGGATTTTCCCCAAGCTGTATAACTCTGCCTCTATACTCATCAGTAGCTGTTAAATGAAGCTGACTCATCTTTGTAATAGAATGTCTTATGCATTCATCTATAGCACCTTCTGTCGTCTCTCCTCCGTGCAAGTGGATAATCGGGATTCTCTCATTCATTGCTGCTATGCAAACAGCTAACACCTCATACCTGTCTCCAAGAACAACTAGTGCATCAAGTTTGTTTTCCGCAAAATACTCGGCAAACTTTGATACAGCTATACTCATAGTCTTTGATACCCCAAATGGTGAATCATCATGGGACAAAATATCTATCTTTGCAGCAATTGGAACTTTGTCATTTTCTATTTCCTGTACACTGTTACCATACTCTGCATCTAAATGTGTTCCCGAAACTAATACCTTTACATCAAAAAAAGTATCCTTCAACATCTTTTCTATTAAAGGATACAAAATTCCGTATTCTGCTCTTGTGGTTGTAAGTACACCTACAACCTTTCTAGAATCATTACTCATCTATCAACTCGTCTTCCAAATAATTCTTTGTTGCAGCTTTTCCAAGTATTTCATTCCATCTCATTGGAGATATTCCGTTACCTGGTCTTTTTGTTGTTAAATTATCTTCTGTGAAAATATCACCAATACTTATTTCACATTTTGCAACTATGCTTTTTCTTGCAACAGACCTATTCTCACTTTCTGACAATGTAGGCTTTTTCTCATTTCCACCAATTGCTAATTCTATATTCCTGATTGACTCAACCATTTTCTTAAGCTCATACGGTTCTAAGCTAGCCTTATGGTCAGGTCCCTCCATATTGCGATCAAGAGTAAAATGCTTCTCAATAATTGTTGCACCCATTGCAACGGCTGCAATAGGCACCTCAATACCAAGTGTATGATCAGAATATCCTACCTCTACGCCAAATGTTTCCTTTAAAGTATTCATAACCCTAAGATTAACATCTACGAACGGTGTTGGATATTGTGTATTACAATGAAGAATGCTTATATCACTTGTTCCATTACTTTTTAATACATCTATTGCATCTCTTATTTCTGATAATTCTGCCATACCTGTAGACATTATAACTGGCTTCTTTGTTCTGGCAATTCTAACTAAATAAGGATAATTTGTAATTTCACCTGAGGGAACCTTCCAAAATCTTATTCCAAGTTTATCTAAAAAATTGATACTGTCGTTATCAAATGGCGTCGATAGAAATTCTATACCTTTTTGGTCACAATATTTCTTCAATTCAATATGATCTGCTTCAGATAATTCAAGCTTTTTTAACATACTAAGCTGACTATCACTATTACCTGTATTTGCTTCTTGATAACTGGCTTTTGAGGCATTTTTTGTCACCAAACCCTCACTTTTGAAAGTTTGAAATTTTATTATATCTACACCAGCATCCGCAGCAGCGTCTATCATCTTTTTTGCATTATCTAAAGAGCCATTATGATTTACTCCGGCCTCAGCTATTACAAGAACTTTATTAGCCATTATTTTCCCTTATTACCCTAGCAGGATTTCCTACAACAGTTTCCCCATCTAATACATCATGTAAAACTACAGATCCTGCCCCAACAGTTACATTATCACCTATCTTAACGCCTTGAGTAATTGTTGCGTTTGCACCTATCATACAGTTATTTCCGATGATAACATCGCCACAAACGACTGTTCCTACTGAAATATGGGTAAAGTCTCCAACTTCTACACAATGTTCAATTATTGCACCGGTATTTACAATTGCGCATTTACCTATGTGAGTCTCTGCATTTATTAAAGCGCCTTTACCAATAAATGTTCCGTCTTCTACTACTGCCGATTCAGAAACTACCGCTGTAGCATCAGCTATTACTGGAAATAGAAGACCTTCCTTAACAGCATTTTCGTAAACTTTCATTCTAATGGTTCCAGCACCTTTTACGCTTCCAATACCCATTGCAGCATATTTTACACCATGAGCTTCAAGTCCTGAAATGTCAGTGTCTGTTGTAATTACACCTACGCCATCATACGTGTAATCGGTTTTTTCTTTGTCAACAAAACCTATAACAACATACTCTTTATTATTTTTTATGGTGTCCATAACCGACATAGCATGACCACCACATCCAAACATAACTATCTTTTCCATATTTACTATAAATGAAGAATCTTTCTCATTCTATCAAGCTCTTCAGGCTGTCCCATATCGAGCCACTCGTCCTCTTCAATAGAATAAATGCCTACGCGCTCTGACTTTTCCTTATATTTAGCAATTATATCCGGGAATCCAATCACCGTGTCGTCCTCTAATTCTTCTATTACTCTTGGTTCTACGATATATAATCCCGTGTTAGTAAGCATTTCTATCTTAGGCTTTTCTGTCATAGATAAAATCGCCCCTTCCTCTGATGCCTCAATAACACCATAAGGAATTTCTATTGGCTTTTTGCAGCAAACCATAGTGATAACATTTTTTCTCTTTATATGTTCTTTGTATATATCAGCTAAATTAGATCTGATAATAATATCACAGTTCGTAAGTATAAATGTTGAGTTTATTTTTCCTTTAAGAAGGCTTAGTCCACCACCAGTTCCTAATGGCTTATCCTCATCTATATACTCAATATTGTAATCCTTTTTTATCTCATTAAAATATGCTTTAATCATATTTTTCTTATGATTAACAATTAAGTAATAATCTTTACAGTTATACTTTTTGATTTCATTAATAATTATCTCTG
>JAUNIR010000241.1 GCA_030523345.1 Lachnospiraceae bacterium | reverse complement strand
TTATAAATACATCGACATAAAAATGTCGGAAGTTATTATTTAACCATTACTTAAGAGAGCAAAAGAAAGTATATATAAACAGAATCTGGAATACAACCGTTTGCTTTCACGATACGTAGAAGTACAAAAAGATTATGAATCGATAAAGAACGATATAAAAGCATTGAAAAATGCAAAAGAAGAAGAACTATCACAACTTCAGAAGACCATAGACGAATACAACGAGTGTAAACCAAAGCCAGAGGAATGGGACAAAATAAGAAGCATATACACATCAGAATTTATCATAAAGATGCATTCAACAGCTCTGCATGGCAAAGAGCTGACACAAGATGAAATGACATCGCTCGAACACTACATAAAGTACAATTTACCCAAATTGTATAAGATATTTACTGAAAACCAAGATAATCTTACCGATAAAGAAAAAGAGGTACTCCTCTTGACAGGTGTAAAATTTCTCCCTTCAGAGATATCCACATTAATTAATATTACTCCACAACGTGTAACAAATATCAGAACAGTATTAAACCAAAAATTATTTAAGGCGAAAGGTGCTAAAAGCTTCACTCGCAACGTCTTGTCTGTTAGATAGCAGTAAGTGCCTAAAAAAGCCTACATTGGTCTATACAACATACGCAGCTTAGCCCACTACTAAGCTGCGTTTTTAATGTGTATGTTTATCTTGTCAACCGTTCTCGGCAGCGGATTATGGGGATGGCATCATATTAAGAATAAAAATAGGAATCTTAAAGACTGCTTATTTAATCATTCCGTCATAAGCAACAGGCAAAATTTATTCTGATTAATTAATGAGAGGGGGTAACAGTCATGATACTATCAGAAGATTAGTATGAATAGAAAAGAATGATTCTTGACATTGGAACCAACAAATCCTAATATAGAACACCCACATAATTTATGAGAGGGAACACGCAAAGTAATCATTTTTTTGTAAATAACTACAATTATGAGGTGACTGTGTAAAAAGTGTAAAATTTAATATACAACTCTGATTTTCAATCAAGTCCAGTCAGCAACACACACAGACTGTGTAAAAAGTGTAATACCAAAACAAGGTTTATTCTGCATATTTTCAATATATTCGCAGAGGAAAATAAAAATCTAAAAATCATGGTTGTAATTAAAAAAGTATTATTATTAGCATTACTCGCACTAAACTTGTTGACGCAGCCTATTTCTGCTGATGAGGTGACATATATAGTCCCTTTATCATCAGATATAGAAAAATCAACAACGAATCATCCAATCAAAAGAATGCCACCTGCTTCATTTATGTATATTGTAATAACGGGACACTCTATTTCCTGGCCAGCACAATTGCAAATACAGGAAATAGAAGTCAAGGATATAAATGATGAGAGCGTATTCATTTTACCAGTTTCAACTAATGAGACTTCTGCAACATTACCATCAGTACTGTCAGGGGAATACTGCATAATCTTTAGAAATCAAGAAAACTCGTATAGGGCAAACGTTTTTTTCTAAATCGAATCGTGGAAGAAACATAGTGAGCTACACAGATACATTTAATTAATGGATATCCTGTATCAATATAGAAACCACCCAAACTAAGTAAGAAATACGAACAATAAGAGAAAGATAAGCTGCTATAATATCCCGATAGGCGGCTTATACTGTCCGAAAAAATAAGCAAAGTATTTTCCGCTACAAGCCATAGTAATCAAATTTGCTTCGG
>JAUNIR010000010.1 GCA_030523345.1 Lachnospiraceae bacterium | reverse complement strand
ACAGGAGCTGCTACAGGAGCTGCTGCCTTAACTTCTTCTTTCTTAACCTCTGTTGCAGCTTTAGCTACAACTGACTTCTTTAATTCTGCCATTGTAATCTCCTTTCACTCGATAAATTATGAGTAAATAAATTAAATATGAATTAACTTAAAAATGTTTGTTTTTAATCATTCGTAGTTTAATTCGATTTTGTCACATTGTCAAACTTTTCGTCATTTTTCGTTGTTATGTATTGTTTTATCATGTATTTACATTATGTTTTGTGCAAAACTCACACACAAAAACATGCATTCTTCAATGAGTTCTTCTTATATTGACATTAAAAAACATGACCTGATAGATATCAGATCATGTCTTATTTTATAAATCGTATGCAACTTCTTCTTCAACAAGTGACTTAAACTGAATTGCATCTCGGTTATATTCCTTTTTGTATTCGAGAAATCCAAGCTGTATTTCCATCCTAATAGGCTTCTCAGCAATTGAATTAAATGCATCTGTCGAATCTATCTTGCCTCTAATTCTCTTTTCTACAAGCTTGGCTCCCTGTCTGTCACATGTAAGAAGTACTCCTACTGTTCCATCTCCATCAAGAGAATAAACTTTATCTTCAAGTCGAACAGTATCATAAACAATCTTAGATAAATTTACTATTACACTTTCATACTGAGATTTCTTAAGAACATCCTTTAATTCTTTCCTATATCTTGGTCTAATAATCATAAGAGAAATCTGCTTATTATTTCTTTCTGCATATGAGATTTGTGTCTGAATATCCATATACATACTTCTCAAGTTATAAAACCCAGTAAGTGGATCTATCATAATCAGATCTTCAACCTGTTTACTAAGAATATTATTATCTCTTTGAAGTCTCTGAACACCCTTAATAAATAACGATATTCCAAGAACTGACAACCCAGGTATTGCAATCCACAAATAGGAAATTCCAGGTATTTGTGCATCCATCATAAATACCTGATATATTTTATAGGCTATATAGCAAATAGTAGCTAATGAAGCTATAATAACTGGTATACTTGTAACACCGATTGCAGCAAGAAGTACTGCCACAAACGATACAATAGTCATTACAAGATTCTCATTAAAAAGCGCTCTATCACTTAGTGCACCTACCATTGTAGCTGCAAATAAAGCAATAAGTAGGACGCTAATACCTACATCTTCTAAAGTTTTACCGGATATATCTTTATTTTTCATATAGTCCTCCAAACTATATAATTATATTTCAAAGAAGCGTAAATGTAAAGAAAATGCCCCTTGACATATTTTTCACATACGTCTATTATTGCATTGTAATTTAATAACTTCGGGGTCGGGTGAGACGAGAGTCAATTCCCTACCGGTGGTAAAAGTCCACGAGGTTTATCCATGATCTGGTGAAATTCCAGAACCGACGGTTATAGTCCGGATGAGAGAAGAATTTACGGTATTATATTACTATTTATTTTTGTACCCCGCTGTTCGCAGTGGGCTTTTTTATTGCATTTTTCCGTTTTTGGCAATAACACATATAAATAATACTAAATACCGTAATCCTCCCCGACTACTAGCGGAAAGGGTTTAGCCAATTCGCATTTAAGGAGGAAAAATGAACATTCAGTCAAACACAAGAAAAATCACAGTAACAGGTATGCTTTCAGCCATTGCATTCATACTTATGTATTTAGACTTCAGCGTACCACTAATGCCATCATTTATTAAGATGGACATCTCAGAACTTCCAGCTCTTGTCGGATCATTTGCACTTGGTCCAGTATCTGGCGTAATCATTTGCTTAATTAAAAATCTTTTACATCTTATGAAGACTTCAACAGGCGGCGTCGGTGAATTATCTAACTTTATTCTAGGTGCTGCATTTGTTTACACTGCTGGTGTTTTTTACAAAAAGATAAATACAAAAAAAGGAGCCCTTATCGGCTCTCTTGTAGGTGCTTTAGTAATGGCAATAATCAGTGTATTTACAAACTACTTCATTGTATACCCAATTTACACTAATTTCATGCCTATGGAAGCAATCATTGGTGCATACCAGGCAATCCTTCCATCAGCAGATTCATTGCTTAAATGTCTTATTATTTTCAATATGCCTTTTACATTTATAAAGGGCATGATTAGTGTTGTTATCACATTCTTAATTTATAAGAGGCTTTCACCTATTCTTAAGGGCAGCCAAAAATTTTAAAAATAAAGCCTTAGGTCACTGATAATATTGACCTAAGGCTATTTTTTAGCAATTCTCTGCAATATAGTAAATAAGGTTCTCTGAATCTTCCCATCCAAGACAAGGATCAGTAATGGACTTTCCGTATATTCCTTCTCCAATCTTCTGACAACCTTCTTCAAGATAACTTTCTATCATAACGCCTTTCACAAGACCTCTAATATTATCACTATGTCTTCTTGAGTGAAGAACTTCACCTACTATTCGAATCTGCTCTTTGTACTTTTTACCAGAGTTATTATGATTGGCATCAATTACTGCTGCCGGATTTAAAAGTTCTCTCTCTTCATATAATTCGTACAATCTCTGTAAATCTTCATAATGATAGTTAGAAAAGCTTCTACCATAGGCGTTAATACTTCCTCGAAGTACTGTATGTGCAAGTGGATTTCCAGAAGTCTTAACCTCCCATCCTCTGTACGTAAATGTATGAGCATGCTGAGCTGCATATACAGAATTGAGCATTACTGTAAGGTCTCCTGATGTAGGGTTTTTCATACCCGCTGCCACATCAAAACCTGATGTCGTAAGTCTATGCTGCTGGTCTTCAACTGATCTTGCACCAATAGCAACATATGAAAGAATATCATCAAGATATGGATAGTTTTCAGGATACAGCATCTCATCTGCTGGTGTAAGCCCTGAAATTTCCATTGCTTTCATATGCATTGAACGAACCGCGATAAGCCCCTGCATAAGATCAGGCTCTTTCTCTGGATTAGGCTGCGATGCTATTCCTTTATATCCTTCACCTGTTGTACGTGGCTTATTTGTATAAATTCTTGGAATTAAAACAAGCTTATCCTTAACCTTATCGTTGACTCTTGATAATCTCTGTACATAATCAAGAACTGCATCCTCTCTGTCTGCAGAACAAGGTCCTATTATTACAAGAAACTTATCACTTTTTCCTGTAAGTACATTTTCTATTTCTTTATCGCGCTCTTTTTTTAACTCTATGAGTTTATCTGAAAGAGCATACTCTTTTTTGAATTCATCAGGCTTTGGAAGCTGCTGAACAAATTCCATTCCCATCTTTTTCCTCCTTTGCAGCCTCACATTACATGTGTATTACCGCTTTTTCTACAAGAAATCAGATTATCTGAATCCCTGAAGCTTTTCTGGCTCTTCATACTCTTCGCCAAGTGTATCAACTGTAACAGACTGAATCTTCTGTTCCTCTACTGGTCTGTCAGAATAATCAGTTCTTACTTCTGCAATTTTATTTACAATATCAAGTCCTTCAGTAACTTTACCAAACGCCGCATACTGTCCATCAAGATGTGGGCTAGTCTTATGCATAATAAAGAACTGTGATCCTGCTGAATCTGGATGCATTGCACGTGCCATTGATAATACACCTGGCTCATGCTTTAAATCATTTGCGAATCCATTTCCAGAAAATTCGCCTTTAATGCTATATCCAGGGCCTCCCATACCTGTTCCATCTGGACATCCACCCTGAATCATGAATCCATTTATAACTCTGTGAAAAATAAGTCCATTATAAAATCCCTTGTTAATAAGTGAAATGAAATTCTTAACTGTATTTGGTGCAATTTCAGGATAAAGTTCTGCCTTCATCACATCGCCATTTTCCATTGTAATTGTTACTATTGGATTTGCCATTTTAATTCCTCCGATACCTAGTAAATTCTCAATATAATAAAATATCCGTACGTATAAAACGCACGGATATAATTGTATATTATGAATGTTATTTTTTCAAGTAAATGCCTTACTTTGCAAGTTCAAAGAACGCTGTAAGATCATTTGTATCACATTCACCTTTATTCATCCAGAAATCTGCCATATCCTGGCTAATTTTCTTGATTGAACCTGATGAAAGAAGTTCTGCATTTTCTTCTCTTCCATAGAACTCAAGCTTTTCGCTATCTGCAGCAATATCCTCTGCAGTTACTTCTTCAAATCCTGATGCCATAAGCTCGTATGCCTTATCTGGATTTTCTTTCATAAAGTCGATTGCCTTATACCATGCCTCTGTTACAGCATCTACAACTTCTGGATTTTCCTTTGCATACTTTGTATTAACAACAAGTGAGTCCATGATTGTGTTAGGGTAATCAGCACTTGTAATTAATGCATGTGCTCCATCAACTGAATCAATAGCTTCTGAAAGTTCTGGTTCCCACATAATAGCTGCATCAACGTTTCCTGCCATAAATGCAAGACCTGCTTCTGTTGTGTCACCCATATCAAGAACATCGATATCATCTTCTGTAAGTGAGCTATCCTTCTCAAGAGCTGTTAAGAAGAAATAATATGATGAAGCTGATTTATCAAGAGCTAATGTCTTTCCTGCAAGGTCGTCAAGTGACTGAATATCAGATGTACATACAAGGGCATCTGCACCATTTGATGTGTCCATTGTGAATAAGTATCTGCTGTCAGCACCATTTGCAAACATTTTAATGTTAGGGTCCTGAGCTGTTGCAATAAACTGTACACTTCCCTTTGTAATAAGACTTGTGTATGTTGACTCATCTTCGATTACCTGGATTGTCATATTAATTCCGGCATCCTTAAAATATCCATTCTCCTGAGCAATAAACATTGGTGCATATCCTGTCCATGTACAGAATCCCATTGTTACATCATTTGATGAACTCTTTTTTCCACAGCCTGTAAATAAAGCTGCCACCATAACACATATAAGTGCAAGGCTTACTAATCTTTTTTTCATAATTATCCTCCATTAATTTACACTGCCAACCGCTTTATATGCGACCGTCAATTATCTATCTATCAAGGGCTGCATCCTGACTTTCCTGCCATAGCATGTCCATGATTTTCTTTTTCGTTTCCACAAACTGTGGAAGTACAAAACACTCGTGACTTCTTTCCTTTGGCAAATCTACCGAAAGTACATCTCTTATCGTTCCCGGACGGCGGCTCATAACATATATTCTGTCTCCAAGTAATACCGCCTCGTCTATGTCATGTGTAATAAAAAGGATCGTTGTCTTTGTTTCACGACTAATCTTAGATAAGAGTTCCTGCATAACAACTCTTGTCTGTGCATCGAGAGCACCAAATGGCTCGTCCATAAGAAGCATCTGTGGTTCATTAGCAAGTGTCCTTGCAATTGCAACTCTCTGCTTCATACCACCCGAAAGCTGCTTTGGAAGAGCATTTTCAAAGCCTTCAAGGCCAACTAGCTTAATATATTCATCAGCTTTTTTAGATCTTTCCTCTTTTGGAACCTTTCTCATCTTGAGGCCAAATTCTACATTTTTCTTAACTGTAAGCCATGGGAAAAGAGAATATCCTTGGAAAACCATTCCTCTATCCGGGCCAGGTCCCTCAACCTCTTTACCATCAAGAATGACTTTTCCAGATGTTGCCTTATCAAGACCACCTATCATATTTATAAGTGTTGTCTTTCCACATCCAGAAGGTCCAACTATCATGACAAACTCTGATTCCTCAACACTTAAGTTTACCGAATCAATAGCAGTTACTTCGCCATTTGTACCTTTATATATTTTTGTTAAATCTTTTACTTCTAATTTCATATTATTTTCTCTGTTAGCTTTGTTAGCTACTTACAGTTACTTTTT
Source organism: Lachnospiraceae bacterium (assembly GCA_030523345.1). GTDB lineage: Bacteria > Bacillota > Clostridia > Lachnospirales > Lachnospiraceae > UBA2868. The sequence continues at coordinate 41,769 of JAUNIR010000010.1, read as the reverse complement.
CTCCGTTAATCTCTCCTGCCATGGTGCAACAAGTCTTGATAACCCTCTGAATAACCAGTCTGTCACAAGTCCTATAAGTCCAATCATGATAAGTCCGGCAAAAATAGTATCTGTTGCTAGATATCTCTGAGAACGGAGAATCATATATCCAAGACCGTTGCTTGCTGCTACCATTTCAGCAACTACAAGATAAGTCCATGCCCATCCTATTGTCATTCTGAAATCATCCATTAGACCAGGAAGCGATGCCGGAAAAATAACTTCCGTATATACCTGCACTTTACCAGCGCCAAGAGTCTTAGCGGCATTAATCATATTTTTATCAACACCGGAGACTGTATCGCATACCATTAACACAAGCTGGAAAAATGTACCGAGGAATATAATCATATATTTCTGTGACTCATCAATTCCCATATAAAGAAGTGTAAGTGGAACTAAAGCTACAACTGGCAAATATCTCGCAAACTCAATTATAGGCTGAATAAATGCTGAGAATTTTCTAGAACTCGCCATAAGCATTCCGCAAGGAAGAGCTATCACAGCTGACCACAACCATCCTACCATTACTCGTCTTGTTGAATCCCAGCAACTTATCCAAAGTTCACCACTTTTTCCAAGTTCTACAAGCTTCATTATTACCTGCGTTGGCGAAGGAAGAAATATCTCTGATACGAATCCACCATATGTAGCAATACACCATCCAGCGATTATAATTAGAAAGCATGAAAGCGAAAGCGTCTGCTCCACTCCTAGCTTTTTCAATACTGTATTAGATTTGTTATTTTCTTTATTCATAAGATTTTGTACTACCTATTCTTTATCTCTGCACTATGATAAAGCATTAACGGATTTTTTGCAATGAAAACAACAAAAAGAGGATGACTCATTTAGAACCATCCTCTTAAACCATATTCATAATAATCGAATACTATTTACATTTGACTTACTTAAAGTATCTGTTTAAAAGACCCTGCAAAGCCTTTCCATGTCTTGCCTCGTCACGAGCCATTTCATGTACTGTATCATGAATTGCATCAAGATTATTCTTCTTAGCACAGAGAGCAAGATCAAATTTACCCTGAGTTGCACCAAACTCACAATCTACTCTCCAAGCAAGATTGTCCTTTGTAGTAGCCTTCATGTTAGGCTCAAGTTCCTCGCCAAGGAGCTCTGCAAACTTAGCTGCATGCTCTGCCTCTTCGTAAGCAGCCTTTTCCCAATACAAACCGATTTCTGGATATCCTTCACGATGAGCGATTCTAGCCATACAAAGATACATACCTACTTCTGAACACTCTCCTTTAAAGTTGGCCATAAGCTGCTCTTTAATATATTCTTTATCAGCGTCAGAAATTTCTGGGTTATTTTTAACTGTTTTAGCATATACACCATATTCATGTTCTGCTGCAAGCTTTAGTTCACCCTCTACTGGCTTAAACTTATCACCTGAAACATGACAAACTGGACACTCTGCTGGTGGGTTATCACCTTCGTGAATGTATCCACATACTGGACATACATATTTCACTCAAATCACCTCCTATAATAATTCTTACTGAACTCCTAATGCCGCCATAACATCACCAGCTATTGGGGCTGTCTGCGCATTATTATCTGCAGGCATAGCCTTAAGCATTTCCTGTGGCTGTGATTCAGTCTCCTTAACTGGCTGCATAACACGAGCCTCATTCATCCTACTCATCTGCATCTGCATCTGAAGTATTCCTGCAAAATCAAGGCTCTGACCTGGCTTAAGAGGATTCATGTTCTGCTGCTTCTTAGCATCATCACTTACAAGAGCTGATACATCAAGCTTTGAAGATGTGACATCATCTCCAATTGCTGCGATTTTATTCATACTCTTAGAGCTAACACCATTCGTGTTATATATATATGGTGTCATAGATAATGAACCAATTCGCATTATGAACCTCCTTTCTTATTTTCGGCACTATTATATATTTCTATTTTATCTCTTATCTAACTTTGATGCAATCTTCATTCCAACATTTTGGAAAAGCTGGAACAAAAGGATAATAAGTATTACGGTAATTATCATTATATCTGTCTGCCATCTGTAATATCCGTATCGTACGGCAATATCACCAAGACCGCCGCCGCCGACTGTTCCTGCCATTGCAGAATAACCAAGAATCGTACCCATAGCAATTGTAGCACCAGTAATAATAGATGTTCTTCCTTCAACAAGAAGTACATGCATTACTATCTGGAAATTGTTAGCACCCATTGATTTAGCTGCCTCAACAACCCCCTTATCTACTTCATTAAGCGATGACTCTACAAGTCTTGCAATATAAGGTGCTGCGCAGATAATAAGAGGTACTATTGTAGCTGTAGAACCGTAACTCTTTCCTACTACGAACCTTGTAAACGGAATAAGAAGAATAAGCAAAATCAAAAATGGAATTGATCTCACTATATTCGAAATAACATCAAGTACTCGATATACTGCTGCATTTGGCTTTAGTCCGTCCTTACCTGTTACAGTAAGACAAATTCCCATTGGAAGACCAATGACATATCCAAAAAATGTGGAAGCCACAGTCATATATACAGTATCTCTGATACCTTCTAGAAGCATTGTTATAATTTCACTGCTAAACATTACTTAGACACCTCCTGAACTTCTAATCCCTTATTTCTAAGGAACTGGATCATATCTACCTGTGTATGCTCATCCTCTGGAAGTGTAATAACCATATCACCCTTAGCAATACCACCCACATTCTTAGTATTTGCATATAAAATATTAACTGGCATATTAAACTGGAGTATTAAATCTGCAACTACTGGTTCGAAGCTAGAATTCTCTGAGAATACAATACGCACTGTTTTTCCTTTTTCAGGAATGTCCTCAATATGCTTGTAACTCTGCATTTCCTCTTCACTATTTCCAAAAATAAGCTTTTTAGCCGCAATAGATTTAGGATTTGCAAAAACATCTGCCACAAGTCCTGTCTCTACGAGATTACCATTATCTATAATTGCAACTTTATTACATATTGTCTCAACAACACTCATTTGATGGGTAATGATAACTATTGTAATACCTGTATTTTCATTAATTTCTTTCAAAAGAGAAAGAATCGACTCTGTTGTCTGCGGATCAAGTGCACTAGTTGCTTCATCGCAAAGAAGAATTTTTGGATTACATGCAAGTGCTCTAGCAATAGCAACTCTCTGTTTCTGTCCACCTGACAACTGTGATGGGTATGCTTTCGCCTTATCTTCAAGACCTACAGTTTTAAGATATTCCATAGCCTTTGCCTTAGCTTCAGCTTTCTTTACTCCCTTAATCTTAAGAGGAAACATTACATTATCTATAACTGTTTTCTGCATAAGAAGATTGAAGTGCTGGAAAATCATGGCTATAGATCCACGCTTGTCTCTAAGTTCCTTTTCGGAAAGGGCTCCGAGCTTTTCTCCATCTACAATAACGGTACCACTGGTAGGCTTCTCAAGGTAATTGAGACATCTTACAAGTGTAGACTTTCCTGCACCAGACATACCAATAATTCCATAAATGTCATTTTCTTCGATTGAAAGATTTATGTCATTAAGAGCCTGGATTTTTAAATCATCCTGTGTAAACTCTTTGCACACATTTTGTAATTCTATAAGTGCCATTTGCTGACCTTTCTATAACTTATTATGCGTTATTCTTAATAAACTCGTTTAACGCTTCAATTTCTTTATCTACATCAATACGAGGGAACAATACTTCACCCTTTGTAACAGTAACATCAGCTGGAAGTACTCCATATTTTCCAGCATTTTCATATGTAGCCATCTCTTCTGTGCAACCAATCTGCTCTAATGCTTTAGGCATTGTGGCTGGCATAAATGCTGAAAGCAATGTTGCTGATACTCTTATAGCCTCAAGAAGATTATAGAGAACAGTAGCAAGTCTTGTCTTTTTGGTCTCATCCTTGGCAAGAACCCATGGCTCTGTCTCGTCGATATATTTGTTAGCTCTTGCAACGAGTGTAAATATTTCTGTTAATGCATTCTGAAGCTGTGTCTCCTCAACATAACCATCAACTTTCTCACGAAGGCCTTCTATCATTGAAATAAGGTCAGAATCAAATTCACCCTCTTCTCTGTCTGTAATAAGAGAACCGCCAAAATACTTAATAACCATGGCAACAGTTCTTGATACAAGGTTGCCAAATCCATTTGCAAGATCCGAATTGATACGGTTAATCATAATCTCATTAGAGAATGATGAATCTGCACCAAGAGCCATTTCTCTCATAATGTGATATCTGATTGCATCTGCTCCATATCTCTGTCCAAGAATCATTGGATCTACAACGTTTCCAAGTGACTTAGACATCTTCTGTCCGTTAAATGTAATCCATCCATGCACAGCTAAGTGCTTAGGTAGTGGTAAATCAAGTGCCATAAGCATTGCTGGCCAAATAAGAGCATGGAATCTCATGATATCTTTAGCAACCATATGCACATCTGCTGGCCAGAATTTATCATAGTCGTCGTACTTTCCATTAAGATATCCAAGAGCTGTAATATAATTAGATAATGCATCTACCCAAACATAAATTACATGCTTCTCATCAAATGTTACAGGAATACCCCATGTAAAACTTGTACGTGATACACATAAATCCTCAAGTCCTGGCTTAATGAAGTTATTAACAAGCTCAACAGCTCTTGTCTTTGGACGAAGATAATCTGTCTCTGTAAGAAGCTTTTCAAGTCTATCTGCAAAAGGACTCATCTTGAAGAAATATGCTTCTTCCTTTGCCTCAATAACATCTCTTCCACAATCTGGACACTTTCCATCTACAAGCTGAGATTCTGTCCAGAATGACTCACATGGTGTACAGTACTTTCCTGTATATTCACCCTTATAAATATATCCTCTATCATATAGTTCCTTAAAAATCTTCTGAACAGACTCTACATGATAATCATCAGTAGTACGAATATATCTGTCATAGCTGATTCCCATATACTCCCAAAGATTTTTGAATATAGCTACGATTTCATCAACATATTCCTGTGGAGTTACTCCCTTTTCAGCTGCCTTTGTCTCAATCTTAAGACCATGCTCATCCGTTCCTGTAAGAAACATTACGTCATAGCCTTGCATTCTTTTATATCTTGCTATTGAGTCACATGCTACTGTTGTGTAGCAATGCCCAATATGCGGATTTCCTGATGGATAATAAATAGGCGTTGTGATGTAAAATTTTCCTTTGTTGCAATTACACATTTTCTTTTCCTCCTGAATATATGAGCAAACATAGAATTAACAAATTGTACCCCCTCCAACAACTACATCCTTGTCATACAGTACAACTGCCTGACCTTTTGTAATTGCTCTTTGAGGCTCTTTAAATACTACTTTTATTTCATCATCTGAAATCTGCGTTACTATTGCTTCCGCTGGCTCATGACGATATCTGACCTTTGCCATAACTACCATTGGTTCATTTATTTTATCTACAGAAATCAGATTAATATTATTAGCTGTAAGCTCACTAGAGTAAAGTTCTTTATCTCTTGCTAGCACTACAGTATTATCCTTAACATTTATCTCTTTGACATACATCGGCTCATTTAAGGCAATTCCTAAGCCCTTTCTCTGACCTATTGTATATCTTATTACACCTTTATGACGTCCAAGAACATTTCCTTCTATGTCTATAAAGTTACCTTCTTTATATGATTTACTTGTCTCCCTTTCGATAAACTCCGCATATTTACCATCTGGAACAAAGCAAATATCCTGGCTATCTGGCTTTGATGCGTTTATGAAATTGCATTCTTTAGCCAATTCCCTAACTTCTGTCTTTTTAAGGCTACCTAAAGGGAACTGAACATGTTTTAATTGCTCCTGAGTTAGCGAATATAACACATAGCTCTGATCCTTTGTATCATCTAATGCCCTTTTAAGGTAATATCTTTCACCATCACTCTCAATTCGTGCATAATGACCGGTTACAATATAATCACAACCAAGAATTTCTGCCCTCTCAAAGAGCTTATTAAATTTCATATATCTATTACAGTCGATACATGGATTTGGGGTCATACCAGCTTCATATGCATCAATAAATCTCTGAATAACATTCTCACGAAACCCATCTTTAAAATTAAATACATGATGATCCATCGAAAGATCGTGAGCAACTCGTCTAGCATCTTCTACATCATCCAAAGTGCAACATGTATGGGCACTACTAATGCCGACGTCTTCGTTATCATATAATTTCATTGTACATCCGATGCAATCATACCCAGCATCTATCATAAGCTTTGCAGCAAGCGATGAATCCACCCCACCACTCATAGCAATCAACGCTCTTTTTTTGTTATTTGAATTATCAGACATTTACCCTAATCCTGTTAATGTACTAAGCAATTATTTCTTTGGTGCTTTTCTCGCTTTAAGCTTAAGCTCTGGCATATAAGCAGATACTGTTGTATTCTCTGGTACCGACTGTGTAAGGAATGTGTTACCAGCTACAACCGAACCTTTTCCTACGACTGTCTCTCCTCCAAGAATTGTAGTATTAGCATAAACTACAACATCATCTTCAATAGTAGGATGTCTCTTCACTCCAGAAAGTTCCTGACCCTTCATAGTAGAAAGTGCTCCAAGAGTAACACCCTGATAAATCTTTACATGATTGCCGATCGTTGTTGTCTCACCAATAACAATACCTGTACCATGATCTATGAAGAAATATTCACCAATTGTTGCGCCAGGGTTAATATCTATTCCTGTCTTTGAGTGAGCATGCTCTGTCATAATACGAGGAATAAATGGTATCTTTAACTCATATAACACATGGGCAACTCTATATATTGAAATTGCATATATTCCAGGATATGAAAAAATGATTTCCTCAAGCGAACTTGCTGCCGGATCCCCTTGAAGTTCTGCTTCTACATCCTTAAGAATTAAATTTTGTACCTTAGGAAGTTCCTTTATAAATTCAAGAGTAAGTTCTTCTGTAGCCTCATCAATTCCCTTGCCATTATATTTTGGCTCCTGACTTCCCTTTTCACCCTTCTTATCTCTCAAGCTAAAAAGAATCGCAATCTTAATCTGCTTGTATAGCTTCTCATAAATAATAGAAAGCTCGTTGCCTGCAAAAATATCAAGAGGAACTATTGATGTATTCTCTGTGCCAAAATAGCCTGGGAAAATAAGTCTTCTTATTTCCTCAAGTATACTTATAATTTCTGACCTCTTAGGTAGTTTCTCACCTACACCAATTTCAAAAATCCCTTGGTTCTGATAATTCTTATCAAGCTCTGATGCTGTTTTACTAATGACTTTTTTAATATCCATAGATGCCTCTATTTTCTATAGCTTACGACTTATTTACTATTAATAATCCGTTTTTTCTCATAAATACGCTATTTTGTATTTTACCACAAATACACCAATGTACCAACAGTATAGTTATACAGTGTTTTTATATCTTTCTATTTATTCTATTTATATATACACAACATTTAGTGCATTAATTTAGAAATTTCATTTTTTTATACAAAAATACTAATAAATTATGTAAATCTTCCGATAAATTATTTGTATGTGAGGTTTTCATATGCATTCAAGAGGTAAAAATGGGACTTAATATAAGGCTTAGCTGTAGCGGTTGTAAAGAAAATAGCGACTATAAAATCGGTCAGGGACTTCGTGATTTTGATAAGGAAATTATTATAAATCAGTTTTCATCTAAGCAATCCGAAGTTTCAAAAGCTTTAGAACAAGCTTCTATATACAACTTTGAAAAGGTTGTAGGCTATTGTCAGGACTGCAACACATTTGGCTCTTTCTCAAAGCTCACTTATTTCCTAGATGATGAGCAACTAATTATTTTAGATACTTGTGAGTGTGGAAATACACCGAAAATAGTATTTGAAGCGAAGGATGCGGACAATGCTCAATTAAAAATCGACTGTCCGAGATGTTCAGATAAACTTGAAATACAGATATTAGATTATTTTGATTAAACTATAACAAGGATAAATTAGAATGGTAATCGCGCATAACTTATCAGCAATGAATTCTAAACGTCAGTATGGAGTTGTTTCTACTGACAGAAGTAAAAATACTGAAAAACTTAGTTCAGGATATAAGATTAACCGTGCCGCAGATGATGCAGCAGGATTAACTATATCCGAAAAAATGCGTTCACAAATTAGAGGCCTTACACAAGCATCCGACAACGCCCAAGATGGTGTCTCTTTTGTACAAATTGCAGATGGTGCTCTCGCAGAAGTCCAGGATATGCTCCATAGAATGACTGAGCTCACAGTTAAGGCAGCAAATGGTACTAATACAGAAGAAGACAGATCTGCCATTCAGAAGGAAATTGCAGAACTAACCCACGAAATTGACAGAGTTCACGAATCATCAGAATTTAATACTATAAAGACTTTTTCAGATGCTGGACATTCGCCAGCAGAAGGTTTATCAGATGTATCTGCATCACGAACACTTGAAATCGGAAGAACCACATATGAATTTGAATATATCGGTGCAGATGGCTTAAAGCAACCTGCTGTAGCAGATTCTAGCGCTTCAGGCTATGATAATAAGGCAATAAATGAAGACTATAAAAAATTTGTTGTTGATTCAGCCTCTAACGCTGTTAGCTTGATTGCTTCAAAATATCCAGACTTAATGTCAGGAGCTGCATCAGACAATATTAAGATAGGTCTTAATGTTGCAAATATAGATGGATCTAGTAATACTTTAGCTAGTGCCAAGCTATCAATGTCATACACTTCTAGCTGGACACAGATGTCTTATACTCTCAACATTGATAGTTCTGATTATGACCCTGCTAAATTTGATTCTGCAACAGCAGCTAAAAAGGCTAATTTAGGTGCTACAATTGCACATGAGATGACACATCATATCATGTACGATACTCTTACAAACGGAATGCTTAGTAATAATTCAAATTCCTTTCCTAAATGGTTTGTCGAGGGTATGGCACAGACATCAAGTGGTGACAATGGTTGGGTAACAATAGATGGCACAAATGATGCCAGAACAAAGTCATACATGAGCCAGATTAATTCAATGCCTTATGGCGCAGGATATTTGGCAACAATGGCTCTTGGATACGAAATAGCAAAGGCTAAGGATAGTACTATTACTGCTCCTAGCAGCCAGAATATTAGTTCAGGTCTAAATGAATTATTTAAAGAGATGACTAATCAAGGAGCTTCTCTAGATGGTAATGCAGCTATTCAAGCTGCAACAAACGGGAAATATACATCTTTTTCTAATTTTGCTTCAAGCTTTGCATCTGGTAGTGCTGATTTACTTAACGATGTTAAAGATATACTGGCAGAAACAGGTTCTGGAGCAGGTTCTCTTTTAGGATCAAGTCTAAGCGATTCTGAAACATCATTGTTTGGCAGCCCAGTTAATTCAGGATCTACAAACTATGTAATCGACCCATCAAACACACAATTTACTAATTCATACGGTGCAGGATTTAATGTGCCTTCTTCAAAGGGAGACATTGAAAACGCCGGTGGAGATTTGATTTTACAGGTCGGTGCTGAAAATAGAGCTGAGCAGCAGATTGCTTTAAAGAGATTCAATATGTCATCTGATTCAATATTTGCTTACAAAACAGTTGATTGTAGTAATCAGGATAGTGCCAAGGCGTCAATAGATATTGTTAACGATGCTGTATCACGAGTATCAAATGTACGTAGTTACTATGGTGCAATGCAGAACAGACTTGAGCATACTATTAAAAATCTTGATAACGTTGTTGAAAACACTCAGGCTGCTGAATCACGAATCCGCGATACAGATATGGCTAAAGAAATGGTCGAATTCTCTAAGAATAATATTCTTATGCAAGCTGGCGAGTCTATGATGGCTCAGGCCAACCAGTCAACTCAGGGCGTTCTTTCATTACTTCAGTAAATACGCTTAATAAATAATAAATAAAAAGCCGATATTACTGTTGTTGTAATATCGGCTTTTTTATTATACAAACAGATTACACTGTGATTTTGCCAGCTATAACTCTCTTGTAATCCTCATAATTTTTCTCAAGAAGTGTCGGCGTATCAAGTCCATATGGACATTTACCTTTACACTTTCCACAATGCAAACATTTTTCGATAAGTTTCATCTTTGCCTGCCACTCATCAGTTAACCATCCTGCAGCCGGAGCACGTCTTATCATAAGAGACATTCTAGCTGCATTATTTATTTCAATTCCCACAGGACATGGCATACAATAGCCACATCCTCTACAAAATTCTCCTAAAAGTTCACTTCTATCTTTTTCTATAAGAGCTTTTATTTCATCTGTCATTACAGGCGGATTATCAATATATGAGATAAATTCATCAAGTTCTTTTTCTCTTTGTACGCCCCATATAGGCAATACATTATCAAACTGACTAAGATATGCATATGCTGCCGCCGAATTTGTAATTAACCCGCCAGACAAGGCCTTCATGGCAATAAATCCCATATTACGTTCCTTACATTTCTTAACTAGTTCTAAATCCTTATCCGTTGCAAGATAGCAGAAAGGAAACTGTAAGGTCTCATATAATCCTGAATCAATTGCTTCATTTGCAACTGACAATCTATGATTGGTAATACCAATATGTCTGATTTTCCCCTGTCTTTTTGCTTCTAAGGCAGCATCATATAATCCGCTCTCATCACCTGGCTTAGGTACAAAGGCAGGGTTGTGAAACTGATATAAGTCAATATAGTCTGTTCTTAAATTACTAAGCGATGTCTCTAAATCCTTCCAAAATCCCTCTGCGGTAGTAGCTCCCGTCTTAGTTGCGATAAATATTTTATCCCTAATTCCATCAAATGCTTCCCCAAGCTTTACTTCACTATCTGAATACCATCTGGCTGTATCAAAGAAGGTTATACCAGCTTCATATGCTTTTCTCGCAAGCTTTACTGCAGCTTCTTCTGAGATTCTTTGTATTGGAAGCGCACCAAATCCATTTTTATTTACTGTAATCCCTGTGCTTCCTAACGTAACTTTCACCATATTCGATACCTCCATAAAATATATCAATATATTTATATTAACAAAAAATCACTTCCAAATCATTATGGAAGTGATTTTTCATTTTATTATTTAACTGAATAAACCTTTTTTCTTCTTTTTTTCAGTCTTATCTGCTTTATCAGTTTCTCCCTTGCTTTCTTGATACTTCTTAGCTGCATTTAATGAATCTCCTGTAAGCTCATCAAATTTCTTAAGAAGTTCTTTTGCTTCACTTGAAAGTTTCTCTGGAGTCTGAACAATAAGCGTCACGTAATGGTCACCTCTTATGTCCTTATTTCTGAGTGATGGAACGCCTTTTCCTTTTAATCTTATTCTAGTATCAGTCTGTGTTCCAGGCTTCACCTCATAAATAACCTTACCATCAACAGTATCTATTAAGATATCACCACCGAGAGCTGCTGTTGCATAGCTTATTGGCGCTGTTGAGAATATATGCATGTCTTGTCGCTGGAAAATGTCGTGATCCTTTACCATAACCTGAACAAGCAAATCTCCTCTTGGGCCACCATTTATACCAGGCTCACCTTTGTCACGAAGGCGAACACTCTGGCCATTATCGATACCCGCTGGAACTGATACTACAATCTTCTTACGATTTGCAATATATCCTGTACCATGACAATCACTACATTTTTCCTTAATTGTTTCACCAGCCCCCTGACATTCTGGACATGTCTGAACGTTTCGAACCATTCCAAAAAGTGACTGCTGTGTATATATAACCTGACCTTTTCCGTCACATTTTTTACACTTCTCCTTACTCGTACCCGGCTTAGCACCAGTACCATGGCAAGTCTGACATTCGTCCTTAAGTGTAATTTCTAGTTCTTTTTCACAACCAAATATCGCTTCCTCGAAATTGACATGAACAGCCGCACGAATATTAGCACCCTTCATAGGGCCATTATTTCTTCCTCTCGAACGGCTTCCGCCACCAAAGAAATCACTAAATAAGTCCCCAAATATATCGCCAAAATCCATAGAGTTGAAATCAAATCCGCCGGCTCCACCCCAGCCAGGTCCACCCTGTTCAAATGCAGCATGTCCAAACTGGTCATACTGTGCTTTTTTCTGTGGGTCCGATAAAACTGCATATGCTTCTGAGGCTTCCTTGAATTTCTTCTCTGCTTCTGCATCCCCCGGATTAGCATCTGGATGATACTTTTTTGCGAGAACTCTGTATGCTTTTTTTATCGCGTTCTCATCTGCATTCTTATCTACACCGAGAACCTCGTAATAATCTCTTTTTGTTTCTGCCATTTTGTTACCTTAAACTTTCAAAGCAGGCGGTCTACAACATAGAAGACCGCCCACTCTTCAATATTACTTTTATAAATTATACTTCCTTGTAGTCTCCATCAACTACATCACCGTCAAATCCAGCTCCCTGAGCACCGGCATCAGCTCCTGCGCCTGCGAATCCTGACACATCTGGACCTGCACCGCCTGCTGCACCTGCCGCCTGAGCTGCTTCATACATCTTTTCGAAGAGCTTCTGAGCACCAGTCATAGCCTTTTCCTGAGCTGCCTTAAGATCTGTAACCTGCTCTGGAGTTGCGTTGTCAGCATCAAATGCTTCAACCTTTTCCTTAAGAGCCTTAAGTTCTTCTTCTACAGCTGCTTTATCTGAAGCATCTAACTTATCTCCAACTTCCTCGATAGCCTTTTCTGTCTGGAATATAAATGAATCTGCATCGTTCTTAGCATCTACTGCTTCTTTTCTAGCCTTATCCTGAGCTTCATATTCAGCAGCTTCCTTAACTGCTTTTTCAATATCATCATCAGACATTGAAGTACCAGATGTGATTGTGATGTGCTGCTCCTTACCTGTTCCAAGGTCCTTAGCAGATACATTAACAATACCATTAGCATCAATATCAAATGTTACTTCGATCTGTGGCATACCACGTCTTGCTGGTGGAATACCATCAAGTCTGAACTGTCCAAGTGATTTATTATCCTTAGCAAACTGTCTTTCACCCTGTACAACATTGATATCAACTGCTGTCTGGTTATCAGCTGCTGTTGAGAAGATCTGACTCTTCTTTGTAGGAATAGTTGTATTTCTCTCAATAAGGTGTGTAGCTACGCCTCCCATAGTCTCGATTGAAAGTGTAAGTGGTGTTACATCGAGAAGAAGAATATCTGTAGCGGCTGAATCACCGTCAAGCTTACCACCCTGGATTGAAGCACCAAGTGCTACACACTCATCAGGATTAAGTGCCTTTGAAGGCTCCTTACCTGTAAGCTGCTTAACCTTTTCCTGTACTGCTGGAATACGTGTTGAACCACCTACTAAAAGTACCTGTCCAAGGTCTGCATTTGTAATACCAGCATCCTTCATTGCATTCTGAACTGGGATTGCTGTTCTCTCTACTAAGTCATGTGTAAGTTCATCGAACTTAGCACGTGTGAGGTTCATATCAAAGTGCTTAGGTCCTTCTGCTGTTGCTGTGATGAATGGAAGGTTAATGTTTGTTGTTGTTGCTGATGAAAGCTCTTTTTTAGCCTTCTCGGCAGCTTCCTTAATTCTCTGCATAGCCATCTTATCACCTGATAAGTCTACGCCTTCCTGCTTCTTGAATTCATCAAGCATATACTGTGAAATCTTATTATCAAAGTCATCACCACCAAGGAATGTATCACCATTTGTTGAAAGAACTTCGATTACACCATCACCGATCTCGATAATTGATACATCGAATGTACCACCACCAAGGTCGTATACTAAGATTTTCTGCTCTTTTTCATTATCAAGACCATATGCTAAAGCAGCTGCTGTAGGCTCGTTGATGATTCTCTTAACATCAAGGCCTGCAATCTTACCAGCATCCTTAGTAGCCTGACGCTGAGCATCATTAAAGTAAGCTGGAACTGTAATAACTGCTGAATCAACTTTTTCTCCAAGGTAGCTTTCTGCGTCTGCTTTAAGCTTCTGAAGAATCATTGCTGAGATTTCCTGTGGTGAGTACTTCTTGTCATCAATAGTGACCTTTTCGTCCTTACCCATTTTTCTCTTTATAGAAGAAATTGTCTTGTCTGCGTTTGTAACTGCCTGACGCTTTGCTGGATCACCAACAAGTCTTTCTCCTGTCTTTGTAAATGCTACGATAGAAGGAGTTGTTCTAACGCCCTCTGTATTAGCGATAACTGTAGGTTTACCACCTTCCATAACAGCTACACAGCTGTTTGTTGTTCCTAAATCGATACCTATTGTTTTACCCATCTCTATTTCCTCCTGTATTTTATATTACTGTACAACCGCAACCATACTGTGTCTTACTACCGAGTCGCGATACATATAACCTTTTTGAAGTTCCTGCGCTACAAATCCGCTTTCATATTCGTCTGACTCAACCTGCATTACTGCATTGTGAAGGTTTGCATCAAATTCCACCCCAACCGCTTCGATTGGCTTTACACCTAAACCTTCGAGTTCTGTAAGAAGTTGCTTATATATCATGCTCATTCCTTGTGCTACTGGAGATTCTTTTTCTTCCACAGGAATAGCCTGAAGTCCTCTTTCAAAATTGTCGATGACTGGAAGTACCTTCTCAATTACAGCTTTGGCACCCATTCCATACATTGCTGCTTTCTCTGTTTCTGATCTTCTTCTGAAATTTTCGAACTCTGCCATCTGACGTTTTACTCTGTCTTCTAGCTCTTCGATTTTTTCATCCTTTTTATCTTTCTTTTCTTTCTTCTCTTTTTTCTTAGCCTTTTTATCTTCTGCACTATTATCTGATGCATTAGCCGTCTCTTTGTCGACTTCCTTACTTTCATTTGTTAAATCATCAGCATTTTCTGCATCGGCCTTTTCAAGATCCTCAAGAATTTCTTCTAAAATTTCTTCATCATTAATACTATCTGACAAAATCTATTCCTCCTAAAACTACTTTTTCTTCTTGTATAACGAATCAAGCTGTCCTGTTATAGACTTAAGTGTCTTAACAACCTTGTCATAATCCATTCTCTTAGGTCCAATAATACCTATTGTACCTTTCATTCCCTCACCGATCTCATAAGTAGCTGTAACAACGCTACAATCCTTCATAGTGTCCATAGGCGATTCTTCACCAATGTATACTTGAATACCTCTTGAAGATGATTCATCATTCATCATCGTCTCGTTTACAATTTCTGTAAGCTGCTTCTTCTCTTCAAAAGCTGTAATGATGTCTACAACACTTTCTTTATCAGACAACTCTGGATATTTGAAAATATTTTTTGCACCACTTGTATAGATCTCAAGATCGTCGTCTGGCTTAATTACCTCACCAACCGCATCAATAATATCTCCTACGATATCACTGTAATCTCCAGCCTGTTCCTTCATCTTAGCTATCATCGCCAAATTGATCTCATCAACTGATAACCCGTTTAATGAAGTATTAAGTAGCATATTCAGCTTAAATACTGTTTCATCATCAAGGTCTTCCTTAGTCTCAATAATTTGATTCTTGATAATATTGCCATCCGCAACAATTACTGCAAGGATTCTTCTATTTTCCATCTTAGAGAGCTGTATGAACTTAATCTTAGTTCCCTGTGGCTTTGGAGCAGAAACCATCGTTGCATAATTTGTATTTATAGCTAATGAGCTTGCTACCTGCTTAAGGATCTTCTCAACCTTATCTGCTTTTTCAATAAGAAGCTCCTTCATATCTTCGACTTCTTTTTTCTCTTCAGCAAGCATCTGATCTACGTAAAATCTGTATCCCTTATCTGACGGAATACGTCCTGCCGAAGTATGTGGCTGCATAAGGTATCCTAGTTCCTCAAGGTCAGCCATCTCATTTCTGATCGTAGCTGGTGAAACCTTTAAGTCATCACATTTAGAAAGTGTTCTAGAACCAACCGGCTCGCCAGTTTCTAAATAAGTTTTAATAACGGCATATAATATTTTTTTCTTACGCTGGTCAAGTTCCATTTAATACTCCTTTCTAATGTGTTCTGTTTTTTTGTTTGTTAGCACTCGGTTAGATGGAGTGCTAACACCTGTACTAAATATACTCCATAAGCATTATATTGTCAACTAAATAATTGTGAATTTTAATTCACATACATAAAAACCCCGCCGAGATTGTCTCGACGGGGTAAATTCTTTATAGTATGCTTTTTCTTAACCTTTTACAGAACCAAGGGCGATACCCTCAACAATGTACTTAGAAAGGAATAAGTAAACAACTATAACGGGCAAAATTGAGAATAAGATCATTACATAAACCTGACCCATATCAAACTTCAGCCAGTCTGCAGCACGGAGCTGAGCAATAAGAATAGGTAATGTCTTCTTAGTGTCTGTCTGAAGAATAAGTGCTGGCTGGAAGTAGTTATTCCAGCTAGTTACGAATGAGAAGATTGCCTGTACAGCGATAGCTGGCTTAACGATAGGTAATACTATCTCATTGAAAGTTCTAAACTCTGATGCACCATCAATACGTGAAGCTTCAACAATTGAAAGTGGAAGTGCTCCCTGTAAGTACTGCTTCATATAAAAGAATACAGCTGGAGCAGCAATTGCTGGAACAATAAGTGGTGTAAATGTATCAATGAGTTTCATTTTTCTCATTAAGTTTACAAAACCAAGAGCTGTAACCTGTGTAGGAATCATCATGATAGCAAGGATGAAGCTCTGAATAAACTTACGGCCTGGGAATCTATATACGTGGATTGCATAGGCTGTAACTGTTGAAAAATATGTTGAAAGTGCAGCTGTAAGGCCGGCAACAATCAAGCTGTTTGTAAGACCCTTCCAAATTGGAAGTGTTCCGTGTAAAAGGTTAACCCAGTTCTCAATAAGGTGTGTGCTTGGAATAGCTGTAAATCCTGTTGTAAGTTCTGAGTGTGCTCTTGTTGAGTTAATAAATAAAATATAGAACCAAATTAAACATAAAAAGCTTATAAGTACGAGTACTACGTAGGCAAGTGTTCTACGTGCATGAATACCCATACCATCTGATGTTTTATAGTTATCTGTCTGCATGAATATTCACCTCCTAATCTTCCTTATCATATCCCATTACCTTAAATACAACTACTGAAAGAATAGCTGTGATAATGAGGAGTACTACTGATAACGCACCACCAAGACCATAGTTCTTAGAGAAGAGGTGCTTGTTAAGGTACATAATAAGTGTCATTGTCTTTCTCATAGGATCACCAGTTGCATTGGTGAGGATCTGAGGTACATCGAACATCTGTAATCCACCGATAAGAGATGTAATCATAACGTATACAAGAATAGGTCTTAAAAGTGGAAGTGTAATCTTAAAGAATCTCTGTGTAGATGTAGCACCGTCAACTTCTGCTGCTTCATAGAGAGAAGTATCAATACCCATCATACCTGCCATAAGAAGAATTGTTGTATTACCAAACCACATTACAAAGTTCATGAATGCAATCAATAATCTTGCGGCTGTTACATTACCAAGGAACTGGAATGGCTCTGATAAAACGCCTGTCTGAACAAGGATACCATTAACAGGACCTATTGTTGAGAACAATGTGAAGAATAACATTGAGAACGCTGAAGCCATGATAAGGTTTGGTAAGTAAATAACTGTCTTGAAAAATCTCTGACATTTAAGTCTAAGTGTATGGTCAGAGAACCAAGCAGCTAAAACAAGTGATACAAGAATCTGTGGAACGAAACCAAGTACCCACATAATTGCTGTATTTGATGCATATGTAATCAAATCACCATTCTGAATAATGGTTTTGAAATTTTCAAGTCCAACAAAGTTAGGTCCTACCTGCTTAAGACCTGACATGTAATTTTCAAATAATGAATTATAAATTGTTGTTACTAATGGAATAAGCTGAAAAACTGTAAATACTATAATAAACGGTAAAAGGAAAATATATCCCCATTTATTGTAGCTGACAGCACTTTTTTTAGATTTTTTTTCTGTCATAATTAAATGCCCCCGTTACGTTACCTAAAGAATTTTAGAATTTTTTGAGCGTTTTTTGTAAAAAAATGGCCTGTCTGTCTAAAGGACAGACAGGCCTATAAGTTTCAATAACTAATTATCTAAATATTAGAATTAGTGTGAAAGCTCTGGGTACTTCTCTTCAACTGCCTTGTAGAACATATCAAGTGCTTCTTCATATGTCTTAGCGTTGCCATCGAAGTAGTTCTTCATAGCGTTCTGGAACTCTTCGTTACATCCCTGATCGTAAGCTGAAAGGTTTGAAAGATCAATCTTTGTAGCACCTTCTGCGTAAAGACCAAGTGGGTTGATTCCGCCGAGTACTGATGACTGGTATGAAGCATCTGAAGCCATCTTCTCCATTGCTGGCTGGTTGTTAACGAAGTCATCATCAGCCTTAACGATGTCGATCATAAGATCTTCGTTACATGTCATCTGTCTCATGATATCTGCAACAAGTGCTGGGTTATCTGTTCCTGCAGCACCACAGATCCATGTACCACCCCAGAAGAATCCCTGAGGACCTACTGTAGCGCCCCAACCACCAAGGTTAGCGATTGATCCGTCTACATCAGCTGCCATACAGAAGTTGATGAGCCAAGCTGGTCCAAAGTAGCAGAATACCTTTCCTTCTGGATAGAAACCTGCTGACCAAGCATCTGACCAAAGTTCTTCTGTTGTTGTTTCCTTAGCGTCAACCATAGCCTTTGAGTTATCAACCCAAGCCTTAAGGTTGTCATCTACAACGATCTTACCGTCAACAACCCATGGAGTTGAAACGTTGTTTGAGTATACTCTGTATGTATCGTTAGCTGTAGCTGTCATTGTGTAACCAGCTGCCTTAACGTCTGCTGCTGTAGCTGTGAATGTATCCCAATCCTTTACAGCTGCCTGAACTGTTTCAGCGTCGTCTGAACCAAGAATTTCCTTAGCTGCTTCTCTGTTGTAGAAAAGGATAGCTGGACATCCCTGCCATGAAACACCCTTAAGAACTCCGTTAGAATCTGTAACGATGTCCTTTGTGTACTGATACTGCTTTGAAAGCTCGTCAGCTGTAATACCAAGATCTGCAACTGGCATTGTGTAATCTGTGTCTACATACTTAAGTGCGTAGTCAGCTTCAACAAGGAATAAGTCGATCTTGTCATCAGCTGCTGCTGCTTCCTGCTCAAGAAGAGCTGCATCAAGAGCGTTCTGGTAAGCATTGTCATCTGAAGGTGTGATGTTCCAAACAACATCTACATCACCGATCTTACCGTGTGTTGCATCAACTTCTTCGTATCCTGGATAGTGATCTGTGATACGTGACTTAAATTCTTCGTTCCAACATCTAATGTTAAGAACCTTTCCTTCTTCAGCTGCTGGAGCTTCCTCTGCAACTTCTTCAGCTGCTGGAGCTTCTTCTTCTGCTGGAGCTGCTTCTTCAACCTTCTCTTCAGCTGCTGGAGCTTCTGCTGCAGGAGCTGCTGCCTGTCCGCCACAACCAACTAAAAGAGTTGCTACCATTGCTACACTAAGAAGTGCGCTAATAACTTTCTTTTTCATTTTTATCCTCCTTAAAATTTTCAGTAATTTGTTACGAAACTTTCGTAAAAATTACTTAAACGTTATCGTAAGAGAATATTAACAACATTTTTACAATTTTGCAACACTTTTTATTATATTTTTTATATATATTTGTATTTTTTATCAAAATTGCACTAAAAGGGAGGTCTGTAAATGGTAATTTACACCCAAAAAAGTGTCTTTTTCCTTAATCGTTTACTTAAAACTAAAATACCACCTCGATTTTGAGGTGGTATTCACATAATCACTAGGTGACGTATCCATCACAAAGTAACGTATTTAAAGGTTTTCTTTTACTTAAGATTACTCATGTAATCCGCGATTGCATCTTTCCAATCTGCGAACATAAAATCAGTTGTTAACTTAAACATATAATTTTCCAAAACTGAAAATGCAGGTCTGTCTGCTGAATTAGGATTCATTTCTTTATACTGAGCACTAGTCACCGGAATGACCTTTGTGTCTTTGCCCGCAAGTCTAAATATTTCTTTTGTAAAGTCTGCCCAGCTGCACTGACCTTCACATGTACCATGGTATAATCCATACTTTTCTGTAGGTATTAAATATGCAATGGCCTTAGCCAATTCCTTTGCAGATGTAGGAGATCCAATCTGATCATCTACTACTGTAATCTGATCATGGCTTTCAGAAAGTCTAAGCATTGTTTTTACGAAATTCTTACCATCACCATACAGCCAAGCTGTTCTTATTATGAACCACTCATTTGCAAATTGCTTAACAAAATTCTCGCCCTGAAGCTTTGTTATTCCATACATTGCCTTCGGTCCTACAGCATCAAATTCTGTTCTTGGTTCAGGCTCATCTCCTCTGAATACATAGTCAGTAGAAATATGGACTATCTTTGCTCCTACCTTTGTAGCAGCAATACTTAAATTTCTTGGTCCAATTGCATTTATCTTATATGCTGCATCCTTCTGAACTTCACACAAATCAACTGCTGTATGGGCTGCACAATTAATCACGGCATATGGTTTCACTTCCTCAAATAAAGCAATAACATCCTCAAGATTTGTAATATCAAGATTACGTATTCCTTCAACGTTAAAATCTGTATTTACTAATTCATATTCATTATTGTCCTTGTATAGCTCGTTAACGGCTCTACCAAGCTGACCATTAGCACCTGTAATAATTATTTTTTTCACTTTATTTTCTCCTATAGAATATTTTCTATCTCTATTCTATAAATACACCTTAGTATTTAATGCGATTCTTTATTAGCTTTGGAAAAGTCTTGCAAAAGATCCAGCATTCGATATTGGCTCTCCTGCATTAAGCAAATGTGTACAATCTCCCATAACCTGAGTCCTAAAAGACACTTCTTTTCCCCAGCGTTCTTCTGTATTTACTATTGTAACAGAACTTGTTGGTAAAATAAATCCATGCGTAAGAAGTTCGAATGGAATATTTAATAAATGCGATAGCATTAGACAAATTACGCCAAAATGGCACACCACTAATATTGTAGGTTCAGAATCATCTTCAGGATAGTCATCAATTGAGCAGTACTTCATTTCCTTAACAGTATTCTTTATAAATCGCTCTCTGCCATCCTTTCTAATGTAATACTTACCGTTTCTTTCATATCCATATTTTTCAATAAGAGCATCTAATTCTTTTATTACTACTGGATAATTGTCTGCCACTTCATTATTTGATGTATTTGGTGCCACATTTACCCATTCATCTATCGAAGTCATTCTATCATCTTCGTAAAGCTGCGATGGAATAAAATCCCATGGACAACTATTTCTTCCATGTACCGGATCTAAAACCTGATAAGAATATTCTCTAAGCCAAGGAAATACTATTGGCTCTATTCCAAGTATTTTTGCAGTTGGTTCAGCCGTTTCTCTTGCTCGGCCAAACGGAGATACATAAATATCCTTTATATTCCAATCTTTTGCTCTTCTTGATAAAAGCTCAGCTTCCCTTTTTCCCTTTTCTGTTAGCGAATCATCTGTATAATCTGGTTCACCGTGACGGACAAATATTATACGCATATGCTTTTCCTTTATTGTTTATTCAAGTTTATAACTTCCTAATAGTATATTATTAATTAATAAATGTTATTTTCTTAAGTGCTCTTATATTATATATATACTGCATAACTACAAGTGATACATACAAGTATCCTATATAGTAAATTAATAAATAATTATCATCCGAAGGGAATCCGTCAACACCAACCGAAATTACAGTTACAAGTATAGTTCCTAAACATATTAGTAAGCTTGTAATTCTCTTTTTTATTAATGATATTATAATCACACCAATTATAACGATAGTAGGAATATAGATACCCGGCTTAATACATAAATCTTTTCCACTTATCATAAACTTCCTATATATATCACTTATTTTTATTAGTGAGAAAAATTTGGCCGATACTATACAAAACCCTATCATTGATAATATCATACCTGCAAATCCGGCAATAAGATTTACCACACTAGCCTTTTCTATTCTGTCAAACAATACCTTAATTGCAAATAGTAAAACTACATTTGATATTGCATATGTATATATATCATTTGCTTTAGTTGACATGTATATAAACAATACTGCTGGGATAAATGTAATCCAGTAATATTTTATTTCATGTCTTTTAGCGTCTCTCTTTATTCTTAATTTCGAGCCACCTAAAAAACGCTCCCTTATATGATATTTATCAATCAGTGATACGCTTTCCCATCTAAGCAAAACGTCACCCGTTACATTATTGTTCTTTCTATTATCTATATATCTTTTGAAACGAACTATATAGTATATAGATGAAACTAATGCTATAACTATTTTCAAAAATAAATTATACATTTAATAATTCTCTATATAAATGATTCAAACACTTTAAATTCCGATATATTATTATAAATCAGTCGGTAGTTTTTGTATATAAAAGAAAACATGCTTCGCAAGTTTTATCTTTATCATGTATAAAAATAGGCCCCGGAAATTCCGAGGCCTAACATTTATTATAGGATATTTTACTTAAATACCTTAATTACATCAATAAGCTTTTCTGACATTTCTGCCATGTCATTACTTCTACCAGCAATATCACCAATATTAGCTGCAAGTCCTGATACTGATGCAGTAACTTCTTCATTTGAAGCTGCATTTTCTTCTGAAATAGCTGACAAGTCTGAAACAGCTGCATTAGCCTGTTCCTTAGCATCATTAAGAATAACTATATCTTCTGAAATTGTATCAATCTGAGCAAGAGAAATATCAATCTGCTCCTTTAACTTCAAGAAACTGTTCTCAGTAGCCTGAACCTTGTTCTGCTCATCCTTAATTACTTCTGTAATTTCTTTTGTAAGCTTCATAGACTGCTCTGATAATTCAAGAACTCGTCTTGTCACTTCATCAATCTGCTTCGTTCCTGCATCTGACTGCTCAGCAAGCTTTGAAATTTCTGAAGCGACTACTGCGAAACCTCTACCTGCCTCACCTGCTCTTGCAGCTTCAATTGAAGCATTAAGAGAAAGAAGTGCAGTCTGACTAGAAATATTAGCAATAAGTTCTGTTGCCTGATTGATTTCATCAAGAGCCTTTGAGAGTTCTTCCATGTGCTCGTTTATATTATTTACAGCAACTACTGAAGTACGAGCTGATTCTGCAACAGATACAATATCTTTCTTTGCTTCATCCGAAACTTCCTCAATAACTGCAGTTGTCGTTTTAAGTTCAACTGCTGCCTGATTGATTTCATCAACTGATGTTGCAATTTCACCCATATTCATTGCTAAATTCTGAACGTTTTCAGCCATTGAAACAGTTGCTCTTGCAAGTTCATCAACAGCGCCAGAAATCTGCTTAGCGCCATCATCAGATGAAGAGCAAAGACCATTTGTCTCATTAACGTTTGTTGAAAGATTTCCAGATGTTAATCTAATATTTGATACGATATCATAAAGATTACTCTGAAGAATCTTTACAGCCTCAATAAGTGTGTTAGTTTCCTTTAAAATCGAATCGATATTTGTATCTGAGTTAAGGTCACCTTCTGATAAGTTCTTAGTAACATTTACTACTTTATTAAGTGGTGCAGATACCGCTCTAGCTACAACAACACCTATTACAGCAAAAATTACTACACATACGATTAGTACTGCAAGAATAACTAATAAAAGTGTACTACATGCTTTGTTGAAGTTTTCTTCAAGCATGCCTGCGAATACCATACCAACTACTTCACCCTTACCATCCATATTTCTAAGTGGCTTGTAGCATACCATGTATTCCTGGCCGTTAATTACTACATTATTTGCAATATGTGTATATCCCTTCATAACATCGGCATAAATTGCTGCATCTGCCTCTGTTCCATATACCCTGTCACCACTCTGTGTTCTAATAGAAGAAAGAAAACGCTTATTTCCTTTGAATACGGTCATTTCAATTCCTTCTTTTTTTACAGAATCAATCATTTCAGTGTCTGACTTTGCATACTCTGGTGCTGATGCCCATTCTTCATCAGTACCATTTAGTGAAAGGCCCATGCCATCACACCATTCTGTATAATCGCATCCATAATACTGATCAAGTAATGAACATGTTGCTGAAAGTTTCTCTTCCATAAGTGTAAGCATTTCTGATTTCATCTTGTTATATGAAATGATACTTAATACAATCATTCCACAAATGAGTGGAACTAGGCAGCATAACATGAAACATGTTTGCATTCCCATTTTACCCTTTTGCTTAACGGTTTTTTCTTTTGACATACTTTTTCCTCCGTCAGTTTAAAACTGTAAACGCATTTATAATCCCCTATTTTGTCCAATATTTGGACGTTTAATATATCACAGAAAGCCCTAAGTGAATACTCAGGGCTTTTTGTCTATTTATTTTCCACAGTATCTATTCTAGCAACAGCTCTCTTAAGCGCGAGTTCTGCTCTTGCCATATTAACATCTGTGGCTTTTTCTGCAATTCGTCTCTCTGCTCTAATCTTAGCTTCTTCTGCACGGTGTAAATCGATTTCATCTGGCCACTCGACGATTTCAGCGAGAACTTCTACTTTATCCTGAAGAATCTCTACGAATCCCGATATAAGGGCAGCCGACTTGACTTCTCCACCTGCTTCATAAACTCTGACAACACCTGGAGCGATTACAGCGGTCAACGGAATATGACCTTTATATACACCAAGCTGACCTTCTGTAGTAGTAAGCTCTATCATTTCTGCTTCGCCTTCATAGAATAGTCTATCTGGTGCAATTATTTTTACCTTAAAACAATTATCTGATGCCATTTATTATTCTCCGAATTTGCAATCTGTAATTCACTAATTACTTACATTTTGCAAGTACATCATCGATGCTTCCTGCGTTAAGGAAATAACTTTCAGGAATGTCATCATACTTACCTTCAAGAATCTCCTTGAATCCCTGGATTGTCTCAGAAATTGGAACGTAACGTCCTTCCAATCCTGTAAACTGTCCTGCTACGAAGAATGGCTGTGAAAGGAATCTCTGTACCTTTCTTGCTCTTGATACTGTAAGCTTATCTTCTTCTGATAATTCGTCCATACCAAGGATAGCAATGATATCCTGAAGTTCTTTATACTTCTGAAGAATCTCCTGAACACCTCTTGCAACATTATAGTGATCCTCACCTACGATTCTTGGATCAAGAATTCTTGATGTAGACTCAAGTGGGTCAACAGCAGGATAAATACCAAGTTCAACAATAGAACGTGATAATACTGTTGTAGCATCAAGGTGAGCGAATGTTGTAGCTGGAGCTGGGTCTGTAAGGTCATCTGCAGGAACGTATACAGCCTGAACAGATGTAATAGATCCATTCTTTGTAGAAGTAATTCTCTCCTGAAGAGCACCCATTTCAGTCTGAAGTGTAGGCTGGTAACCTACGGCTGAAGGTACACGTCCAAGAAGCGCCGAAACTTCTGAACCAGCCTGAGTAAATCTGAAGATGTTATCAATGAAAAGAAGAACGTCCTTACCACCTTCATCTCTGAAGTACTCAGCCATTGTAAGTCCTGAAAGACCAACTCTCATTCTTGCTCCAGGTGGCTCGTTCATCTGACCAAACACCATTGTTGTCTTGTCAATAACACCTGACTCCTGCATTTCATGATAAAGGTCATTTCCTTCTCTTGTTCTCTCTCCAACACCTGTGAATACTGAATATCCACCGTGCTCAGTAGCAATATTTCTGATAAGTTCCTGAATAAGTACTGTCTTTCCTACTCCAGCACCACCAAAAAGTCCGATTTTACCACCCTTCTGATATGGGCAAAGAAGGTCAACGACTTTAATACCTGTCTCAAGCATTTCAGACTCTGTTGACTGTTCTTCGAACTCAGGTGCTTTTCTATGGATAGGATAATACTTAACATCTGCAGGTGCCTCTTTGTTATCGATAGGCTGACCAAGTACGTTAAAGATTCTACCAAGTGTGTTTTCACCAACAGGTACCATAATTGGGTTTCCTGTAGCAACTGCTTCCATTCCTCTAACAAGTCCGTCAGTAGGTCCCATGGCGATACATCTTACTGTATCATCACCAAGGTGCTGAGCAACTTCAACTGTAAGGTTTCCATTATCCTTTGTTGCAATTGTAACAGCTTCGTTAATCTCTGGAAGAGATCCTTCAGTAAACTTTACGTCAATAACAGCTCCGATAATCTGGGTTATTTTACCTATGTTCTTATCTGCCATTTTTTACTCCTAAATTTCGTGTTATACCTAATAACAATATTGGGGCGTTACGCAACTTCGTTGCTTTGCTAGTCCTAACAGGTCCTTCCCACTAGGAAAGTGCCTCTGCACCACCAATAATTTCTGTCAGTTCCTGAGTGATATGGGCCTGTCTTGCTCTGTTGTATCCGAGCTCTAAGTCCTGAATCATCTCTTCTGCATTACTTGTAGCATTGTCCATGGCCTGCATTCTTGCACCATTTTCACTAGCTACTGCCTCTATCATTGCACCATATAATAATGATGTAACATACTTTGGAATAATAAGATCAAGAGCTTCTTCCTCTTCAGGCTCAAAGTTCATTATAGCCTTTACAGAATAAGTCTCATCATCTTTTAACTCCTTAACATCTTTTGCTGCATCTAAATCAACTGGCAAAAGCTTAAGCATTGTAGGAACCTGACTTACTGTATTTTTAAATACCGTATATGCCAAATATATTTCGCTTATCTCGCCTTTTTTATAAGCTTCCAGCAATGTATTACATATATCAATTGCATCTGAATACAGTGGGGCATTGATTACTTCTGTATAATCGGCTGCTATTTCAAAGCCCTTACGCTGAAGCGTATCTTTACCCTTTTTTCCAACTGCATAGATGACTGTATCATCCTTTGAAAACCTGTCATCGTTAGTCACAAGCTTTGTAACATTTGAGTTATATCCACCTGCAAGACCTCTGTTAGAAGTAACTACAACGACTGATTTTTTACCATCACCTGAATTATTCAGATATGGATGATTAATGTTTGCAGATCTTTCAAGAATTGAAGAAACTGTAGCAAACATTTCATTGAAATATATCTTTGAACGCTCTGCTGCGCTCTTTGCTCTCTGTAACTTAACTGTTGAGACAAGCTTCATGGCCTTTGTAATCTGCTGCGTACTCTGAATAGAGGTTTTACGCCGCTTTATATCTCTCATTGAAGCCATAGCTTTTTCCTTTTATCCTTTCAGTCAGATACTGTAAACCGCTTGCACTATTTAAGGAATGTATCCTTAAACTCCTTAATTGCCTTAACAAGCTTCTGGTCAGCATCCTCTGAAATTTCCTTTGTCTCCTTAATAGAGTTTGGAATCTCTGGATAATTTGTCTTAATAAACTCAAGGAACTGCTTCTCGAATTCAGTAACTCTATCTACAGGAACATCAAGTAAGTGCTTCTTTGTAACTACATAGATCATAATTACCTGAAGTTCAACTGGCATTGGTGAGTACTGTGGCTGCTTAAGAATTTCCTTAATTCTTTCACCCTGTGCAAGCTTTTCCTTAGTATCATCATCAAGTTCTGAACCGAACTGTGCGAAACTTGCAAGTTCTCTATACTGAGCAAGCTCTGTACGAATAGGAGCTGCGATTTTCTTCATAGCCTTAATCTGGGCTGCACCACCTACTCGTGATACTGAAAGACCCGCATTAACGGCTGGACGGAATCCCGAATTAAACATTTCTGTTTCAAGATAAATCTGTCCATCTGTAATAGAGATAACATTTGTAGGAATGTAAGCAGAAACGTCACCAGCCTGTGTCTCAATAATTGGAAGGGCTGTAAGTGATCCTCCGCCGTATTCTTCTGACATTCTAACAGCTCTCTCGAGAAGTCTTGAATGAAGGTAGAATACATCTCCTGGGTAAGCCTCACGTCCTGGTGGACGACGAAGAAGAAGTGAAAGTGTTCTGTAAGCTGTAGCGTGCTTTGAAAGATCATCATAGATTACAAGAACATCCTCGCCATTTTCCATCCACTCTTCACCGATAGCACATCCTGAATAAGGAGCGATATACTGAAGTGGAGCCATCTCTGATGCTGTTGAAGCGACAATTGTTGTGTATGCCATAGCGCCGTACTCTTCAAGAGTCTTAACGATATTAGCAACTGTAGATGCCTTCTGACCAATGGCAACATAGATACACTTAACGTTCTGTCCCTTCTGATTAATAATTGTATCGATGGCAATAGCAGTCTTACCTGTCTGTCTGTCACCGATAATAAGTTCTCTCTGTCCGCGTCCGATTGGGATCATGGAATCGATAGCTTTAATACCTGTCTGAAGAGGTGTGTCAACTGACTTACGTGTAATAACACCTGAAGCAACTCTTTCGATCTGACGGAACTTATCTGTCTGAATAGGTCCCTTTCCATCGATAGGCTGTCCAAGAGCATTAACTACACGTCCAAGCATTGCATCACCAACTGGAACTTCTACAACTCGACCTGTAGTCTTAACTGTATCTCCTTCGTTGATGTTCTTTTCACCACTGAGAAGAACGGCACCAACGTTGTCCTCCTCAAGGTTCATTACCATGCCGTAAACCTCTCCAGGGAACTCTAAAAGTTCTCCCTGCATAGCATTATCCAAGCCATGAACACGGGCGATACCATCAGCAACCTGAATAACTGTTCCTACGTTAGAAACCTCAAGTTCTGAAGCGTATCTCTTTATCTGTTCTTTAATAACGGAACTGATTTCTTCCGGTCTTAAATTCATGGATTTACGCACCTTTCTTAATCTAATAATGACTAAACTGTCATACAAAGTCCAATTGCTTATATACTACATATTAAGCTTAACCTGCTTAAGTTCTTTTGTAAGCTTTTCAAGCTTACTTTTAACTGATGAATCGATTACTCTGTCTCCTACTCTTATAGTCATACCTCCGATAAGAGATTCATCTATATCGTAGTTCATTTCCATCTTTTCATATCCAGTAGTAGCTAAAAGCTTGTTCTCTACATCACTCTTCTGCTTATCAGAAAGTGGAAGTGGAGTAGCCACATAAGCAATACCAATTTTTTTGAATTCTTTAATCTTTGCGATGAAATAATCTAAAACTGACTCAAGTTCAGCAAATCTTCCGTTTGTAACGAGAAGTGATAGGAAACCTGTCATATCATCAGATACTCTTCCCTTAAACACATTCTCGATAATAACTTCTTTTTCTTCTCTTGTAATCTGAGGATGATTCATCATTTTTACAAAATCATCATTCTCATTAAGAAGCTCTTTAATACCAAGCGCCTCTTCGAAAAGAACATCCTGCTTACTTTCTTCTGTTGCCAGTTCAAATAATGCATCGCCGTATGTTTTTGATACTAGCTTTGCCATGTCTTTTCACCTACTTCTTTAAGTGTCTCTTCTACGAGAGATTCCTGAATTGTAGTGTCGATAGACTTAGCAACGACCTTACCAGCCATAAGAGATGCAATACTGATCATCTCCTGCTTCATTTCATCATAAGCTCTTTGCTTCTCAAGAAGTGCCTCATTCTCAGCATTCTTAATAATACGAGAAGCTTCTTCTCTAGCTTCAGCAACGATCTGTGCCTCATTTGCTTTAGCTTTTTTACGAGCTTCGCTTAAGATTTCTTCTGATTCTCTCTGAATATCTTTCATCTTAGCATCATACTCTGCCTTGAGAGCCGCTGCGTCTTCTTTGTCCTTATTAGCAGAATCAATATCACCTTTAATCTTTTCCTGACGCTTCTTAAGAAGTTCTCTGGCAGGATTGAATAAAAGGTAAGATGCTAAAAGGAA
The DNA here is from genome assembly GCA_030523345.1 of Lachnospiraceae bacterium. Classification (GTDB taxonomy): domain Bacteria; phylum Bacillota; class Clostridia; order Lachnospirales; family Lachnospiraceae; genus UBA2868. The sequence continues at coordinate 11,899 of JAUNIR010000010.1, read as the reverse complement.
AAGAACGAATACAGATATTGCGGTAAGTGTTGCATCTGCAAGAAGCTGTAAATCCAGATCAAAAAGTCTTTCCATCTATAGCCTCCTTTCCTAATGTCTTTTACCGAAAGTCGGCTTAAACTAAAGGCTTTACGAAAAGTAGAAGCATTGCAACGAGCAGACCATAAAGACCTGTTGTCTCTGCTACGGCCTGACCAAGAAGCATAGTACCTGTTACATCTGACTTAGCTCCTGGATTACGTCCTACAGCTGCTGCTGCATGACCTGCTGCGATACCCTGACCAATACCAGGTCCGATACCTGCGATAACAGCGAGTCCTGCACCGATTGCTGAGCAACCTAAGATAAACTCTTCACCTGAAATGTTCATTATATATTTCCTCCTTGTAAAAAATAATAAAACTTCTATTTCACACCGGCGAACCGGTATTTAACTTATTAATTGTCTCCGATAGCATCTGTTACATATGTCATTGTGAGCATACAGAATACATATGTCTGAATAGCACCTGAGAATAAATCAAGATATGCATGAAGCACTGCTGGAATACCAATCTTAACGAAAATTGGAAGAAGTCCATAAACAAGTGCCAACATTACTGTTCCTGATAATACATTCGCAAAAAGACGAAGTGATAATGAAATAGGAACTGCAATATCACCGATGATATTGATTGGTGCCCAGAATGGCCATGGATCACAAAGTCCTTTTATAAATCCACTAACTTTCTGATACTTGATCTTATTAAAGAAAATAAGCCCGAAACTTATAAGACCAAGTGGAAGTGTAACACCATAGTCAGCTGTTGGAGCACGAAGTCCAAATATTCCTGAAATATTACTGATAAGAATAAATATAAAAATAGTGCTGATGTAATTAAGGAATTTAGGAGCACTCTTTCCCATAACTCCAGTAATCATATTGTCTAACATCTCAACAATAAGCTCTACTATGTTCTGGAATGTTCCTGGCTCTTTGTCAGGATCTGCATTTTTAATTGCTCTGTTTGCAAAAATACAAAATATAAGTATTGCAAGCATTACCAAAAGCGTGCAGACGTGTGTTGTTGTAATCCAAAGTTCCTGTCCGAAAAGATTATAAGAGAAAATTCCATGGATCATAAAATCCAAATCTTCACCTGCTAATAAAATAGGATTCATTGAATATTGTCACCTCCGAAGATTTTTATAATTATTCTATGAATGATAGGGTTTAAGTATGCCCCCATTTTAAGCGCCATAAAACCGATAATAAGAGTTACCGGACTTCCAATATCTGTAACACCTATAGCGACTAATACCATACACATTATCAGATACCTTATTACTGTATATTTCCTCGTAATAGCAATGGATGACTTTTCATCAAGCATAACTGCTATGTCGATTCCCCATGCCATATGTATCGCACATATGAAAGATGTAACGCCTCCAACTATTAGTCCAATCGAGTTGTAAACTCTGTCCTTAGTGAATATAAGTAATAATATTTCTACAAGAATCATAAATACGCCTATGCCTATCAAAAGTTCCTTAAGCGTTTTATTTTTCTTAATAAGATCAAAAATCATATGTCAGACCTTAATCATCTTTACTCTTCTTAGGCTTGTCATAAATATTTTTAGCAAACATATAAATATTCCTTGCCCCAGCTAGAGCTCCAACAAAAAACAGTATAACAACAAGGTAACTTGTTCCTAACTTTTTATCTAAAAAAATACCTACAAAAGTACATAAAAATATAGGCACAAGCATATTGATTCCAAACTGCGTAATAAGTGTTAGTGACCTATAAACTTCTTTGTCATACTTGTTCTTTTTCATAATTTAGTAAAAGTCCTTTAAAAATAGGCACAGATACCCCTTTATTATATACATTTTTTACAAGAAAGTCTACATAAAACACAAAGATAAACTGATGGACTTTTGCCTTTGCACTTTGTTATACTGAACCTAACATATTTTATAAAAAATCACGTTGAATCATGGCATTAAATGAGGGTAGCACTATGAATTTACCGCTTCTTTTTAGAAAACGAATTATCCCGGAGGAATGCATTCCACTAAAGGATGATGAAATTCTATATATCGACGATGAAATAATTGTTACAAAATGGAACGTGTTAAAACCTCGCCCTGATTTTCATCATGGATATTCTTGCTATTTTCTTAATAAAAACATAAAAGTTAGTAAATTCATCGAAGAAAACGGAGATCTTCATTATTGGTACTGTGATATTATCGAGCAGAGCTATAATGAGAGAGATAACAGCTACACATTTACTGATTTACTAGCTGATGTAATTGTATACCCTGACGGAACTGTCAGAGTAGTCGATCTTGACGAGATCGCAGTTGCGTTAGAAAGAAAAATGCTCTCAGAAAGAGAATTATCAATCTCTCTAAGAGCCTTAGATTCATTACTTAATATGATATATAAAGGTGATTTCGATTTTCTAAAATCGAAAATTGAACAGTTTATTAATTAATAGAAAACGTGTCCACCAATAATTTGACCATTTATTTCAGGTATCACTGTTCTAAAATATAAGCAATTACCAACAGGAGTCGATCCATTCATGGCATCTCTTGCCGCCTGATGGCACCTTTCATTTGCTCCTGTCGCAAGTCTTGCCGCAAGTCTGCCGCTGGCTACAGGCGAAAACTGCTTATTCTGATATATAACTCCTACCATCGAGTTAGGATATGCCGCGCTTCGCATTCTGTTCACTACTACAGCACCGACAGCCACTTGCCCTTCATATGGCTGGTTTCCCGCCTCGCAATATATAAGACAAGCTAAAAGTTCTTCGTCAGTTTCCTCATATACAAGTTCAGATACATCTCTCCATGCCATTTGGGCAGCCCTTCTCGACATTGCTTGTTCTTCCGCAAGCTGTTTTTTGAGTGCTACAAGGTTAGCCTCCTGAGCCTCAAGCTCTGCCTTGTATGCAGCCTCTTCAAGCTCTGCTGCTGATATTGCACCATTCTTATTTGCTAAAGCTCCAGATGTGGATGAAACAATTGACGAAACCTTGCTTTGCTCTGCTGCCGCCTGTTCCTTAAGAACATTAAGTTCTGCCATTTCATTTTCAAGCTTTGCTTCCTTTTCTTCAATGTTCTCCCTAAGCTCAATACACTTTGCAAACATTTTCTGATCGTATTCTTCTGTTTTATTTACGTATTCAGCCTTATTAAGGAAGTCCGCATAACTCGTTGCAGTCATAAAGCTTTCAATAATTGATACATCTCGTCTTTCGTAGATGTGTTTGATTCTTTTTTTCATGAAATCATATTGAGCTCTTTCTTCAGCTTTAGCCTCCTCGACTTCCTGCTTAGCCCCATCGATTTCTGTGAATTTTACATCTATCTTACCTTCTATTTCCTCAAGGTTTTCACTAATTTCAGTAAGATCCGCATTAAGCTGATCAAGCTGGCCCTTGAGTATCTGTCTTTCACCTTCAAGAGCCTCCTTTTTATCAGCCACTGCATTTTTTTGAGCTTCTGTTTGTTTTTTTAATTCCTCTGCTTTTTTAATTTTTTCAGAAGTTGTTTCTGAAAAAACATTAACAGGAAAAAGTCCTGACATTAACGACAGAACTAAAACAAACGCCAATATTCTACTAACTATCAATAGAGTTTTTTTCAACACTAAACCTCTATTTCAATTACTCTACCACTCGACTCATACTTATAGTATTTAACTCCAGCCGCATCAAGCATTCTCTTAGATGCTTTAACACTGGCAGTCTGTGCGTATTTATCCGAATCATATACAACAGCTTTTATTCCAGTCTGAATAATAGCCTTGGCACATTCATTACATGGAAATAAAGTCACATAAAGCTTTGATCCTTCAAGGCTTCCACCTCTGTAATTAAGAATTGCATTGAGCTCACTGTGCGTTGTGTAAAAATACTTATTATCGTATGCATCCCCTTCTCTACACCATGGAAATGCATCATCAGAACATCCCTTCGGGAATCCATTGTAACCCATAGACAAAATTTTATTATCCTGACTTACTATACAAGCGCCTACCTGTGTGTTCGGATCCTTTGATCGTTCGGCAGACAACTTAGCAACACCCATAAAATATTCATCCCATGAGATATAATCTTCTCTTTTATCACTCATGTAACCTTCTCCTACAGACTTATAATAACAACCCAATTATCTATAATGGCTCAATTACTTTGTACCAAATATTCTATCGCCTGCATCTCCAAGTCCAGGAACAATATATGCATGATCATTAAGCTTCTCATCAAGAGCTCCAATATACATGTCAACATCTGGATGAGCTGCTTTCATAGCCTCAACACCTTCTGGAGCTGCAATAATACACATAAAGTGGATCTTTCTACATCCCTTATCTTTAAGCATCTGAATAGCCGCAATACTCGAACCACCTGTTGCAAGCATTGGATCAACTACAAATACCTCTCTATCTGCACAATCCTCAGGAAGCTTACAGTAATACTCTACTGGTTTCTTTGTTTCAGGATCTCTGTAAAGACCGATATGTCCAACCTTCGCTGCTGGAATCATAGTAAGCATTCCATCTACCATACCGAGGCCTGCTCTTAAGATAGGAATAATTGCCATTTTCTTACCTTTAAGTTCCTTAACAGTTGTTTTACAAATAGGTGTTTCGATTTCAACATCTGCAAGTTCTAACTGTCTTGTAGCCTCATAGCAGATGAGCATAGCTATCTCTGAAATAGTCTGCCTGAAGTCTTTTGTACCTGTTGTTGTTCTTCTAATGTAACCAATTTTGTGCTGAATCAATGGATGATCCATAACTACTATTTTAGCCATTGTATTTCCTCCTTAAACCCTATTTATAACTTAAAATAACTCTTCCTGAGCCTTAATTTTCTCAATTCTTCTTGAATGCTTTTCAAGTCCTGAAAACTCTGTTGATAAGAAGACATCAACAATATCTACTGCAACAAGATGTCCAATAATTGCAGCACCAAGGGCAAGAACATTTGCATCATTGTGTTCTCTTGTAAGTCTTGCACTAGTTAAATCAGAACAAAGTGCGCATCTTACGCCTTTAACCTTATTAGCAGCAATCGAAATACCAATACCTGTTGTACAGATAACAATTCCCTTGTCTACTTTTCCTTCTGCTACTGCCTTTGCCGCAGCGATACCGAAGTCAGGATAATCACAAGAACTTAAATCATTTGTTCCAAAATCTTCTACCTCGATACCCTTTTCCAAAAGATGAGCCTTTACTTCCTCTTTCAGATCATATCCGCCATGATCACATCCAATTGATACTTTCATCTCAGTCTCCTTTTTAAAATTAATTTGATAGGTTTATTATATGATGGCCTGCCGCCTTAATTAATCTATTCATTATTGCCTGCCCCATATTTGGAGTGTCGAAATCTTCCGAGTAAATTCTTGTTATACCATCCTCATCAAACTCTCTAAGAACAGCATATAAACGTCTTGCTATTGTCGCTTCGTCATCCCTTGGTCCAATATTTTGGACTTCCGTGGCTGAATAATTAAGATAAGTTTCTTCTGTAGCAATTATGCCCACTCTTTCTCCTTCAGATAGAGCCGCTTCAGTCTGTCTTCTGATATAATCAATGACCTTATCTTTTTCACCTTTGACTATTGCCAAATCACCCTTTGGGGCATAATGTCTGTACTTCATGCCTGGTGCTCTCGGTGGTTCATCACTTGATAAATCAAGTATTGCAGGATCGTATACAACATCACCTACTACACGAGATAGACTATTCATTGTGATATATCCAGGTCTTAAAATAATCGGAACATCTTCTGTCATATCTACAATAGTTGATTCAAGTCCTATTGTGGAGCTACCTCCATCAATAATCATATCAATCCGCCCATTCATATCCTCACATACATGCTCAGCTGTAGTTGGGGATGGACGTCCAGATAAATTCGCAGACGGAGCTGCTACATAGCCACCTGCACTTTTTATAAATTCTAATGCTATCTTGTTGTCAGGCATTCTGACCGCTACAGTGTCAAGCCCACCTGTCGTCTCAAAGGGTACTATTGCTGCTTTCTTTAAAATCATAGTAAGTGGCCCTGGCCAAAAACTCTCTGCAAGCATTAAAGCTTTGTCTGACATACCAGTTGTTATTCGAAATATATCTTTTAAATCTGCAATATGTATAATAAGAGGATTATCCGATGGTCTTCCTTTTGCCTCATAGATCTTTTTTGATGATTCCTTATTAAGCCCATCTCCGCCAAGTCCGTATACCGTCTCTGTAGGAAACGCAACAAGTCCACCAGCTCTAATAATCTCTCCAGCTTCTTTTAAGTCTTCCGTATTAAATGAATTTATATCTATTTTTAAAAACTTTGTTTCCATGATTAATAATACTTATTTATTGTATCCCAGGCAAATCCTTCGCTGTATCCAAGCTGCCATACAGCAACTCCAGCAATGTTATTTGCACTCATTACCTGAAGTTTTGCATCAAGAGATGCACTATCCTCAAGCCACATCATTGTTTTTCCACTTCCACTTGGCCACTCTGCATAATTCTGCTTAGTAGTTTCATCCCATGTAATAGTTGCATTGGAATGTGACTTCGCTGTATCTATAGCCTGCTGCATAGGAAGTGTTTGAACTTCATCTATTTTATATGTGATTAATTCACCATCTGAATTTGTTGGTGCCACAGCCAGCTCATCATCATTTCTGTTAGATACTGTCCACATCCTTGTATAGAATGGCAACGCATTAATAACTTTTTCCCTAGGAACTTCTGCTATAGTCTTTTCTATACCATCCGTAACATATCCTATTGAAGCTACTGAGCCTGCAACTTCCGAACCATTATAGTGTTCATCATATCCCATTATTATTACATAATCCGCAAATACACCCTGCTCCTTTCTGTTATACAAGTTTGTATATGCCTTTGGCACATAGTTGTCTACAGAAAGAACCAAATTATTCGCTCTTGTCTGAATAGATAACTCTCTAATAAACTGAATGAATGGCTCTCCTGCTTCTTCCTGTAAAGATTCAAAGTCGATGTTTATTCCATCCAGGTTATACTGTAGTGCTAATGAAATAAGCGAATTAATTACCTTTGTCCTTATCTCTTCATCACCCAGAATATAAGCCGTTGTTATTTCTGATTTAGTAAAATTATCAACCATTCCCCATACTTTAATACCTTTATTATGGGCTGCATTTACTGCATCCTGGCTAGCTAGCGAGCCAATGTTTCCTTCATTGTCAGCTAGGTAGAACCATGTAGGTGAAATGACATTCATTCCAGGTGCAGAATTTAACTGACCATATATTGTATCGTTTCCTGCCTGTCCAGCAATCATTGACCAACCAAGAACGACTGGCTCGTCCATCTTCACCGACTGAATTGATAAATCACTAACCTCTGTAACTTCTATCTGTCCCTGAACTGGAGAAGATAAATGCTTTGTCTCAATATATCCAATTATAAGATCGTCAGTTAATACTTTCTGCCATCCTTCCTCTATCTGTTCACCTTCTTTAGGTGAAATGAGTCTAACAGCAGTACCTTTTCCTGGTTTCACCAATATTTTTGCTTTCTTCGATGCCTCTGTTCGTATAGCCTTATCCGCTGTAAGGGAAGCATTCTGTATTGGCATTGCCTGAGTATATACTTCTATTCTGTATGGTGTTCCATCATTTCCACCCTTAATTTTATAATCAATAGTGGTAAATAATTTCAAATATTCTAAGGACATATACAACGTTTCGCCCTTAAGTGATGTAGCAGGCATAGTAAGTGTATATTCTGTTCCCGTCACGCCATAAGTGTTAGTTCCTATGGATGTTCTAAGTGTCTCTGTAGCATTAGTATATAAAATCTGATCTAACTTCTTATCTCTGTAAAATCTGCTTACATATTCTGACTTAACAATATCGTAATCAATATATGGATTACCATTAATAAGCGTCACTCTTTCATCTGAATATGCTCCATCCTTAACTACAATAGCCTCATATTCTGAAAACTCTCCTATATAATCCGCAACATTTTCTTTTTTATCTGAATATGATAAGTCCTCAAGAACGCCTGAAGACGCAAAAACTATAGCACCAATAAGTAATCCAAGCATTATTACAATTACTGGGATTAATCTTAAGAGCATACGTCTACGCTGTCTTTTTCTTCTCATCATTTGTTTCCTGCTAACAGGGTATCCTCCAGCCACTGAAAATTCTCCTTTCGGCTTTATTTTTCATTACCCACAATCTTCAATATTATATCACCTAGTGATTATTTGGTCAAAATAGCAACCATAATGAGACGCCAAGTAAAGCGCTGCACATTGGGTTCCTTTTCTTATCACTTTACTGGCGTCTCTCCTATTATATCTGGCTTAACATCTAAGTATTCTGTCGTAATTTACTTCGACTATTCTGCCTAAATTATCAAAATTTATATCCGGCATAAAACAGTCACCTTCGTTATACGACATAATCTCAGCACATTTTTGCACAGGGTACAATATACCCTCTACTGTTACTCGAATCCCCCTTCCTTCGTAACCCTTTAAGATATTAAGGAGACTCTCGTACTTTCTCTTTTGTTCCTCCTTGAGGTACTTTTTGTTTCCAATACTCATTTTATCTTCTCCGTTAATTGCACCGGAACAAACAAATTGAAGATATTTCGCACTTGTTAACCTACTGTGATGTAATAGTTTATCCCAGTGCTATTTTTCGAGGCTTCTTTCATTATAAAAAAGCTGATTTTTCCTGTAATGATTAATTGAATTATTAGTTATAAAATAAGGATATCGTAAATTGATGATTATTAGTTACGATATGATAGGTATGAAACCTATAAAAATGTTGCGTAAAATGTGACCTCTACGCAATAGATATGTTTTAATGTGAATAAAAACATAAATGCGATAAAACTACTACCCTCCTTCCGTATTAAGACTACGAAAGAAGCCTCTTTTTTATTTTACACAAAAAACATTGTAGGTTCAATAACTCTATGAAATTTTTGTGAAATATTTTACATTTTTCTACTTTTCTTTTAAAATACTGCTATTATATGGTATGATAGCATTGAAGAAAGGAGTGACTATATGAAGCTTGAAAGAGTAAATGATCATCAGATTAGATGCACACTTACAAGAGCCGATTTAGCAGCCAGACAGCTTAAGTTATCTGAGCTTGCCTATGGAAGTGAAAAGGCTAAAATGCTTTTCCGCGATATGATGCAGAAAGCTACATATGAATTAGGTTTTGAAGCAGAAGACACTCCACTTATGATTGAAGCAGTTCCTGTTTCCTCTGACAGCATTATTCTTATAATTACTAAGGTCGAGGATCCTGAGGAATTAGATACAAGATTTGCTAACTTTGCGCCATCAGTTCATGACTCTGAGAGTTCAGGAAATCTCGAAGATCTTATTCAGTCGATTAGTTCTGATGCAGAAAATGTTCTTGATTTATTTAAGAAGTTCAGACCTCAGCCAGCGGAAGCCGAAGTTAAAGAAGCGCCTCAGGATGAAATACCGGAAGTACCATCTGGCTTTGAGTTATCAAAAGCATTTTCGTTCGACAAGCTTGATGAAGTAACAAAAGTTGCAAAGCTTCTCTCAAAATTCTACAGTGGAGAGAATTCATTATACAGAAGTACTAAAACAGGTAAGCTTATTCTTGTAATACACAAGTCTCAGCATACACCTGAAGACTTTAATAAGGTATGTAACATCATTTCAGAATACGGTACAAGTGAGAAATTCACAGATTCATATGCCGCGTATCTTGAAGAACATGGAGATGTTATTATTAAAGAAAATGCGTTACTAACACTTTCTGCTATTTAACTGGATATAATATTACATTGGAGGATTCAAAATGGAAATTACAAAAGAAATGACAATCGGACAGATTTTACAGATTAAGCCAGCTGTTGCACCTGTATTATTAGGAATGGGAATGCACTGCCTTGGCTGCCCAGCATCACAGGGAGAATCATTAGAGGAAGCTGCTATGGTTCATGGCATGGATATCGACGAACTCATGAAGCAGATCGCTGAAGTTGAATAATTTTCTATTATAAGAAATCAAAATCCCTAGAAATTGTTTCTAGGGATTTTTTATGCTTTTCTTTAGCCTATATTATTTATTTTCTGCTCTTCTAGCCTTAATTCCGTTAATAATTACTTGCTTTTTCTTAATAAGCTCATCCTTATCCATAGCAGGTACACCCTTAAGTGGATATTCTTTTCCAAGCTTCTCATATTTAACTTCTCCCATAGTATGATATGGGAGTGCATCCAAGGCTTTAAGATTACTGAGTCCACCAATAAAATAACCTAACTTATACAAGTACTCATCATCATCTGTTAGTCCAGGAACTACTACATGCCTAATCCACAAATCTACACCTTTTTCAGCTGTATATTGTGCAAAAGCAAGTATTCCTTCATTAGGCTGTGAAGCAAGCTTCTGATGAAGTACCGGATCAATATGCTTTATATCAAGCATAATAAGATCTGTAACCTTCATAAGTCGGTCAAACTTAGCCATAAGTTCTTCATTTTTAGGATTAAATACTATTCCTGATGTATCAAGACATGTATGAATACCCTTCTCTTTTGCTTTCTCATAAAGTTCTATTAAAAAGTCTATCTGAAGTAAAGGCTCTCCACCTGTAGTAGTAATTCCACCACCATGATAAAATGCAATATTTCTCTCATACTGTTCAAGAATGTATTCTGCTGTCATTTCTTCTCCACCACGTGGATCCCATGTATCTGGATTATGACAATATAAACAGCGCATAGGACATCCCTGGAAAAAGACTACAAATCTTGTTCCTGGTCCATCTACTGTTCCAAAACTCTCTAATGAATGTATTCGACCTATCATTTCTGTCTCCTATCAATAACATATAAATGTAATCCTATTATATCACCTTTGGTTCCATAATACACTTTTTATATGTTTTGCAATAAGCGACTCATTATATATTCCATCTGCAAATAAAAAACCCCTCGCATTAATGCGAGGGGTTAAGATATCTAATAATTAGATAGCCTCATGGAATGTTCTTGAGATAACATCAGCCTGCTGTTCTGGTGTTAACTTAATGAAGTTAACAGCGTATCCAGATACACGGATTGTAAGCTGAGGATACTTCTCTGGGTTCTTCTGAGCGTCAAGAAGAGTATCTCTATTAAGAACGTTAACATTAAGATGATGTCCACCCTTTACTGAATATCCATCAAGTAAGTTCACAAGGTTATCAATCTGCTGTGAGTTTGCTGCCATTGTAAAATCCTCCTATTATTTGTAGTCATCTAATCCCTGGTGGAGTGTTGGAACGGAACATGCAAGTGGAGTACGACTACAGTCTGTACATCCCATTGTCTGTACATTCACATTCTCTTCTGACATGTCATCTGTATCAACATTGATATGACCAACACCCTTTTCAGCTGAGCCATCAAGGAATGCAATTAAATCATCAATATTTGTATTATCTGCCATGTTATTACCTCCTTCAACAAGGGTTAGCCCCCTTCCGGGGTTGTCTTACTCATTAAGAGCAAGACATTTATTATTTATTTAAATCGATTTCGATATCACCAGCGAATACCTGATCTTCCTTACCAAGAGCACCTGGGATAATTGTGAATGTATTTGAAATACCATCCTGTGCATCCTTGAATGGAAGCTTAGCAACTGATGAAAGTGATGCTACAGCACCGTGTGTATCACGACCGTGCATTGGGTTAGCACCTGGAGCGAATGGCTGTCCCTTTCTACGTCCATCAGGTGTGTTACCTGTAGCCTTACCATATGTTACATTAGATGTAATTGTAAGGATTGATGTTGTAGGAATACCATTTCTGTATGTATGATGTC
>JAUNIR010000240.1:908-1728 GCA_030523345.1 Lachnospiraceae bacterium | reverse complement strand
GTTGCAATTTCAATAATAGCAAAAACAGTAGGGGCAAATGTAAAGTATGCAGCCACCGGAATATTTTATACAACGCTGATTTCTTTTGTAGCAGTACCAGTTTATTCAATAATAACAACTGCACTTTTTAGCTAGTAGAATTATTTTTATAGCGGTAGATTTTGTATACACACTTAAGCAATAGGAATAATAGTATTACTTTTTTATTGTAAGGGATTTTTTCATAAGAATAGAAATAAGGGAGGTTTTTTATGAAAAGTATTAAATATGATTATATGGAACATTGGACGATACCAACCCCTGTAGGATACATGAAACCGTTTGGCAGACGTTCGTATATGGAAAAAAATGTTAAAGAACTTGCTGCTCGCGGATTTAGTGGATTTCAATTGATGGCTGCTTCAATGGCAACATATGCTAGAATGTTTGGCGGAGAAAAGGGAACATTGGTGGATTTTGAAAAATTTATTCAGGATTGCGGGATGGACGGAATAACGGGTATGTTCTGGTGTAATCTTAGTGACAGACACGAAACGAGCTCAATTAATCCAGATTTTCATGACAATATTTTGCAAATAGCTAGAAACTTTGCTGAACAAGCGAAAGGCACCAGTATCGATACATATATTTATATGCCTGCTGGCTGTTATTGCTATGAAATGCCTGTAACAGATGATAATGTTCATATTCTTGCTGATTTGGCAAATAAAATGGGAAAGATGCTCCTTGAGGATTATGGAATTCGTCTTACTTGCCATCATGAATTTTGGTGTGGGCTTCGTGATTATGATGAGATAATCAAGTATTATGAATGGACAGA
>JAUNIR010000240.1:0-898 GCA_030523345.1 Lachnospiraceae bacterium | reverse complement strand
ATCCAAAATATGTAAATTTTTTCTGTGATACCGCCCAGCATACAATTGCAGGCGTTGATTGAGTTGCCTTATATAATGAGCTTGCTGACAGAACGTTAGGATTCCATTTGAAAGATACGAGAGATACAGATGAGAAATATTATCGCATTCCCCCAGATGCCGAACTTATGGCTTCCGAAGTGCCGAGATGGTTCTATGAAGCTGGTTCGGGAAAGGGGCTCGTTAATTTTGAAGAATTATTCAAGGCAATAAGGAAACATAACTATAAAGGTTGGATAGGGGTTGAGCATGATAAGGCAGATATGGACGGACAATCATTTTCTGAGTGTACCGCTGTTTCTATGTGGTACATAAAAAATGTTCTTGAACCAATTTTAAAGGAGGATAGATAATATGGCACTCAGATGGGGTTATTCATTAAATTGCTGGACGCATTGCACAAATTCTGTACGTAAAGACAATAATGAAAGAAATATAAAAGTATGTGCTGCTGGTGGATTCGAGGGAATAGAAATGCAGATTGGCTTTGGGCGTTGGAAACCACTCGGAAGGCCTGATATTATAAAGCAGATATACGGAGAGCCTGAGATATTCAAAAAATATCTTGAAAATCTCGGGATTAAGGATATAGTTGCATGGGATTATGACGCGGCAATGTTTGATTTTATGTCTCCCGGTACCAGAGGGTATGAACCATCCTGTGCAAGCGACACAGATGAAATAGTTTCTATACTCAAAGAATTTGCTGAGTTTATGAAAGTATGTAGCTGTAAATATCTTGTCGTTAGACCTGTTGGAAGCTTTTGGAGAATTGCACCTTTGGATGAGAAAAAGCTCCAAATTGCAGCAAATTGTTGGAACGCGGTTGGTGAAATGACAGCAAGATATGGGGTGAAAG
>JAUNIR010000083.1:501-10161 GCA_030523345.1 Lachnospiraceae bacterium | reverse complement strand
AAAAACTGATTGATGCTGCATATTAGCGCTTACCTTATGCAGATGCTATGAACGCTCAGGGTATCTGCTAATCATTTAGGATATTCAATAAATAAAATTATAACTGCAGGACAATGTATTTTGTTCCTGCAGTTTTTTATTGTAAAAAATAGGAAAAGTATAGGGAGCTTCGCATACTAGGTGGTACTCATAAATATATACATTTAGGTGGCAATATGGTAGAATATTAGGGCGTGTATTTACGTGTAATATTGTAAAAAGGAAGGTAAAAATATGAACTCTGTATATGAAAAAGTTTTAGGATGCTATGAAAGTATAAAGGACAAAATTCCATTTACTCCAAAGGTAGCTTTAGTACTTGGCTCTGGACTTGGAAACTATGCGGATACAATGGATGTTAAGGCGGAAATTGATTATCATGATATTAAAGATTTCCCTATATCTACGGTACCTGGACATGCGGGAAAGTTTATTTTTGGATATGTTGATAAAGTACCAGTTGTATGCATGAAGGGAAGAGTTCATTTTTATGAAGGATATCCAATTAGTGATGTAGTTCTTCCTACAAGACTTATGAAAATGATGGGTGCAGAAATTCTCTTTTTGACAAATGCATCAGGCGGACTTAATCCAGAGTATAAGGCTGGAGATTTTATGATGCTTACTGATCATATTTCAATATTTGCACCAAATCCACTTATTGGACAGAATATAGACGAACTTGGTACACGTTTCCCAGATATGAGCCAGGTTTACGATTTAGATCTTCAGGAAAAAATTAGAAAGGCTGCAAAAGATAATGATATTAAGCTTCAGGAGGGAATTTACTGCCAGCTTACAGGTCCTTCTTTTGAATCACCAGCTGAAATTAAATTATTAGGAAAGCTTGCAGTTGATACAGTCGGTATGAGTACAGTTGTTGAGGCAATCGCTGCAAATCATATGGGAATGAAAATATGTGGAATATCATGTGTATGTAATCTTGCAGCAGGTATTTCTGAAACACCTCTTACACACGAAGAAGTGCAGGAAGCAGGAAAAGCAGCAGCACCTTTATTTACTAAACTAATTACAGAGTCTATAAAGTCATTTTAATAATGCTTTCAGGAGAGATGAGTACGCATTATGAAGACTTTAAATAATAATCAGGAAGTCATATTAGAAGGATTAAAGGCGGGATTTCCAATTGGACTTGGATATTTCGCCGTGTCCTTTTCTTTAGGAATAATAGCTAAATCAGCTAATGTATCTCCGCTTCAGTGTTTCATTACAAGCTTTTTGAATCATGCATCTGCAGGCGAATATGCGATATTTACCTGTATTAGAGACAACGTATCGTATTTAGAAATAGCACTTATGGTATTAATAGCTAATATCAGATATGTGCTCATGAGCTGCGCATTATCTCAGAGAGTCCATGAGAAAGAATCTATGTTTGCAAGATTTATTTTTGGGTTCACGGTGACAGATGAGATATTCGCGGTTGAGATTGGAAGGAAAGGGTATTTACAGCTGGCTTATACAGTTACAGCCTTTATGACTGCTGTAGTTATGTGGTCTTGTGGAACAACTGTTGGATGCCTTGCTGGAAATATTTTACCAGGAAGAATAGTAAGTGCATTATCAGTTGCATTGTACGGAATGTTTTTAGCTATCATTATTCCTCCAGCAAGAAAAGATAAGTTGATTGGTGGAATTATCGCAATTTGTTTTGCCATGAGTTATTTAGCAGCAAGATTGCCTGTCGTTAAGAATATATCTTCAGGAACTAGAATAATTGTTCTCACTGTAATTATTGCGTCGGTATGTGCAATTCTTTTCCCTGTTAAAGAAGATGACGTAGCATCTGAGAGTGATGTGAATCAGGAGGAAAAGTAAATGCAGCATAATGTATATATCTATATTTTAATAGCTTCGCTTGTAGCGACATTAATAAGAGTTCTTCCGACAACACTTATAAGAAAACAGATTACAAATAAATTTATAAAATCGTTTTTATATTATGTTCCATATGTAACTTTAGCAGTTATGACTTTTCCAGCAATTATTGAAGCAACTTCGTCAAAAGTGGCAGGAATAATTGCTCTGTTAGTTGGAATTGTTGCAGCATGGCTAGACTGGGGGTTATTCAAGGTGGCTATAGTGTGCTGCGTTGTTGCATATGTGGCGGAATTGTTTTTGATTTAGAGAATATTATTTATCGGGAGGGGTTATGAACGTTTCATATGAAGCCTTATTAAAAGAAGCAATTGAAGCTAGAAAAAATGCATATACACCTTACTCTAAATTCAAGGTTGGAGCAGCTTTGCTCACAGTGGATGGGGACATTATTAGAGGCTGCAATATAGAAAATGCAGCATATGGTCCCACAAATTGTGCTGAGAGAACGGCATTTTTTAAAGCAATATCAGAAGGAATAAATGAATTTAGTGCTATAGCGATTGTAGGCGGTAAAGAAACTGAAGTTAACGAATTTTCGGATTATGCATATCCATGTGGTGTATGTAGACAGGTTATGAGAGAGTTCTGCAATAATGACTTTGAAATAATAGTTGGAAAAAGCGTTAGCGAGTATAAAGTATTTAAACTTAGTGATTTGCTGCCACAGGGATTTGGACCAGAAAACCTTTTGTAGTTAATAATAGAAAGATAGGATGAAAAGTATGAAAAGATTATTAGTTGTATTTCTTGTAATGACAGTTGCATTAGTTGGCTGTGGTAAGAAAAATGAAGAACAGGAGTTTGTATTTAAGTATGTGGATGAAGGTCCTTCTGAAGATACAGATTTAGTATCAACAGATAATAATTCTGTAGTGCAAGGTGATTCGGATTCTTATGTAGTATCTCGGTATACAAAAGAGGGAACTATAGAAATATCATATGATGAGACTGGCGCAGATGCATACTCAGTGGAGTATAGCTATGATATTCCAAAAATAAATGACAATTCTGATGTTGCAAATGCCATTAATGAAGAGATATATGATATGGCAAAATCATCTGTTGAGCATGTAGAATCAATATTAGATGGTAGTGCAGAGGAAGTATATGAGCCTTCATTCTGCGGGATTAGTTATGAATCATATATAAACGAAGATATATTAAGTATTATAGTTGAGTATGATGCATCTTATTCTGAGTGGGTAGAGTATAAAGTTTATAACTATAATTTATCTACACATGAAAAAGTTGAAAATAAAGACTTACTTGAAATTGCGTCTATTAGCAAAGCGGACTTCCTTAGTAAAGCAAAGAAAACATTCGGTGCACTTGCACTTATAGATTTGGACGATTATATTAACTCAACAGCTGATGGGGCTCAGGTATCTGAAGATGGTGAGGCAGTTGAAGAGAGTGATGTAGATTCGGACATTATACTTACAGATGAAGACAAATACAGAGTAATTGCTGACTTTATAGAGTGTTATTCATCAACAGTAGGTGGGAAAAATATAAATACTGATATGCCATTATATTTTGATGGGGATGGAAATTTATGTGCAGTAGGACTTGTTTCCGTTCCAGCTGGTGCAGGCCATTATTATCATGCAGCCAAGCTTGAAGATGTAAATAATAGTGCCATGTTCAAGAAGTATTCTGAATATGTTGAAAAATATTATTTTGATGGTTTTGAAAAGGACTGTATGGGAATATTTGAGACAGAAGGGTTTAGTGCTTCTATTGTTAGAAAAATTTCTCTTAGTAATATGAGCTCGGAAGAAGTTTATTTGGGATTTGATAGTGAAAACACATCAGTATTTACTATGCAGTTTTATGGTGCTGATTATAGCAATGTATATACAGGTACTATTAAGTTTGACTCAATAGATGAAAACGGCATTGCATACGCATATGAACTTACAGAGAAGAATGGTGAATTACTTGAAGGAGAGGAAGAACCTCATAGCGGAAAGTTCTATTTTAATTCTTATGATTATTATGATGAGAAAAAAGAGGAATCAATTTTAGGAGCAACATATACATTTATAGATGGAGAGGATATGCTTGCATCTGATGGATATAATGTTGATTTCCGTAAGACATTTGGTTAATCAATAGTTTATTGGAGGAAAATATGAGAGAAATTCAAGCTGACGAAATTACAAAAGTCATTCGTAAGCTCTGCATTGAAGCAAATGAACATCTTCCTGAAGATGTTAAATGCGCTCTAAAGGAGTGTCGAGCTAAGGAAGATGGAAATATAGCTAAAGGAATTCTTGATAATATAATTGAGAATTACGAAATTGCAGACAATGAAAATGTTCCTATTTGTCAGGATACAGGAATGGCCTGTGTTTTTATGGAAATTGGTCAGGATGTTCATATTTCAGGTGGAGATTTGACAGAAGCGGTAAATGAAGGCGTACGTCAGGGATACACAGAGGGATATCTTCGTAAATCCGTAGTAAAGGATCCGATTAGGAGAGGAAATACAGGAGATAATACTCCAGCTGTTTTATACACAGAAATTGTTCCTGGGGACAAAATAAAAATCACTGTCGGTCCTAAAGGATTTGGATCAGAAAATATGAGCCGTATTATGATGCTCAAGCCATCAGCAGGCCTTGAAGGCATTAAGGATTTCATTATAGAAACAGTTAAAATTGCAGGGCCTAATCCATGTCCTCCAATGGTTGTTGGTGTAGGTATCGGCGGAACTTTTGACAGGTGTGCATTACTTGCAAAGAAGGCACTGATGAGACCTCTCGATTCTCAAAATGAAGATCCATATTATGCAGACCTTGAAAAAGAATTGTTAGAAAAAATTAATAATTTAGGAATTGGACCACAGGGACTAGGTGGAAAGACTACAGCAATTGGCTTAAATATTGAAACATATCCTACACATATTGCTGGAATGCCATGTGCTGTTAATATTAACTGTCATGTTACAAGACATAAGTCGGAGGTGATTTAAATGAGTGAGATTAAAAAGATTACATTACCTCTTACTAAGGAACTAGCAAAGACTCTTAAGGCTGGGGACAGTGTGTTGTTAACAGGTACGATTTATACATCAAGAGATGCTGGACATAAAAGAATGTGTGAAGCATTAGCAAGAGGGGAAAAGCTTCCTTTTGATCCAGAAGATGCGACTATATATTATGTTGGTCCATCACCTGCAAAGCCAGGCCAGGTTATTGGATCTGCGGGTCCTACTACAAGCGGTAGAATGGATGCATATGCACCTACAATGATGTCAGTAGGCGCAAGAGGAATGATCGGAAAGGGTGCAAGACTTCCAGAAGTTATTGAAGCTATGAAAGAGCATTCGGGTGTTTATTTTGGTGCTATAGGTGGTGCAGGGGCATTACTCGCAAAATGTATTAAAAAGTGTGAGCTTATTGCATATGAAGATTTAGGAGCAGAAGCTCTTAGAAAATTATATGTAGAGGATATGCCGCTAGTAGTAATAATAGATTCAGAAGGTAATAACTTATATGAATCTGGTCCAGCGGACTATCTCAATAGTAAGAATTGATTATAGATTTTTTACAATAAATTTGATTAGAAAGTATAGAGAAAAGCTATGGAAAATATGATCGAAATAAGATGGCATGGCCGTGGTGGTCAGGGTGCCAAAACAGCGAGTCAGCTCCTTGCTGATGCTGCGTTTATGGATGGAAAGTTTATTCAGTCTTTCCCTGAATATGGACCAGAAAGATCGGGAGCACCGATTACAGCATACAATCGTATATCAGAAGAGAGATGTAGTATTCACTCAAATATTTACGAGCCAGACTATGTAGTTGTAGTTGATGAGACACTGCTTGAAAGTGTTGATGTTACATCAGGACTCAAGAAAGAAGGCGCGATTGTTATTAATTCGAGCAAAAAAGCATCAGACCTAAGGCCATTACTTAGAGGCTACGAAGGTAAGGTGTTTACAATTGATGCCGCAACAATTTCCAGAAAGCATTTAGGTGGTTATTTCCCTAATACACCTATGCTTGCAGCAATTGTGGCCGTATCAGGTTGTGTTGAAAAGAAAAAATTCTTAGATGATATGAAAGTGTCATATCAGCATAAATTTGCAAAGAAACCACAGGTAGTTGAAGGAAATCTTAATTGCCTTGCAGAAGCTATGGAGGAGGTAAAAGAGTGATGAGTAAGAAAGCATCAGAAATCAATGAGCAGATTCCATGGCAGGAACTGACTACAGGTTGTGAAATATGTGAGCCTGCAACAAGTAGACTTACAATGACAGGAGAGTGGCGTTCAAAGGTACCTATTTTTCATGAAGATAAATGTAAGCAGTGTCTATTATGTGCACCGTTTTGTCCAGATTCATCTATTCCTGTTAAGGATGGAAAGAGAGAAGACTTTGACTATGATCACTGTAAAGGATGTGGTATCTGTTACACAGTATGTCCTTTTGATGCAATTGAGTGGAAGGAGGTACAGTAATGAGTATTAGAGACAGACTTTCTGGAAATGAAGCAATCGCAACTGCAATGCGTCAGATTAATCCAGATGTTTTCGCAATGTTTCCAATTACACCATCTACTGAGATACCTCAGTTTTACGCTCAGTATGTAGCGGATGGGCTTGTGGATACAGAATTTATATGTGTGGAAAGTGAACATTCTGCAATGTCAGCATGTATAGGTGCTGAAGCGGCAGGATGTAGAGCAGTAACAGCTACATCTTCAGCAGGACTTTCTTTTATGAATGAGATGCTTTATGTTGCAGCATCTTCTAGATTACCATTAGTACTTGCAGTGTCTAATAGAGCGCTTACAGGTCCTATTAATATTAACCATGACTATTCTGATTCAATGGCAGAAAGAGACTCTGGATTTATTCAGATTTATGCTGAAAATAACCAGGAAGCGTATGATAACTATCTTCAGGCACATCGTATTGCAGAAACAGCAGATGTAAGACTTCCAGTAATGATTTGTGAAGATGGATTTATTACTTCTCATGCTCTTGAGAATATTGAATTAGAGAGTGACGAAGATGTTAAAGCGTTTGTTGGTGAATATAAGCCAGAAAACTACTTACTAAAAAGCGAAAATCCTCTTGCTGTTGGACCTTATGGTGTATCTGGCTATTACATGGAGGCAAGAGTTGCACAGGCAGAAGCTATGAAAAATGCGAAGCGTGCAATACTTGAGGTTGCAGCTGATTTTGAAGCCAAGTTTGGAAGAAAATATGGCTTCTTTGAAGAATACAAAATGGATGATGCAGAAATTGCTATAGTTCTTATGGGATCATCTGCAGGAACAGCTAAGGCTTGTGTTGATGAGCTAAGAAAAGAGGGTGTAAAAGCAGGACTTATTAAAGTAAGAGTATTTAGACCATTTCCAGGTGAAGAACTTGCTGAGGCACTTAAGAACTGTAAAGCAGTTGCGGTTCTTGATAAGTCAGAGGGCTTTTCAGCTAATGGCGGACCACTTTTTGCGGAGACTGCATCAGCAATGATTAACTATGATGTAAGACCTAAGATGGTTGATATCGTATATGGACTCGGTGGAAGAGACTTTACGGTAAATTCAGCAAAGAGAGTATTCAATAGACTTTCAAAGATAGTAGAAACAGGAGACATCGGACCAATTTATTCACATATGGGTCAGCGTGATCTCAGAAAAGAGGTGCAGTAATGGCCTATAATTTACGAGAAGAGTTAAATAAAAAAGAAAGATTTGAAGCAGGACACAGACTTTGTGCTGGATGTGGAGCTGGTATTGTTTGTAGAGCAATGATGAGAGCTGTTGATCCAGAGGATAAGGCTGTAGTTTGTAATGCAACAGGATGTCTTGAAGTATCTTCATTCATGTATCCATATACAGCATGGGAAGATTCCTATATTCATACGGCTTTTGAAAATGCATGCTCAACTGCATCAGGCGTTGAGGCTGCTTATAATGCGATGAAGAGACGTGGAAAGATTAAAGACAACTTTAAGATTCTTGGTATTGGTGGAGATGGCGGTACTTATGACATAGGTTTTCAGTCTTTGTCAGGTGCACTAGAAAGAGGTCATGATTTTACATATTTCTGTTATGACAATAATGCATATATGAATACTGGAACTCAGAGATCTTCTGCAACTCCACGATTTGCTTCAGCAACAACAACTCCTTTTGGTGCTGAATCTGTAGGTAAAAAACAGGTGCAGAAAGACTTAACACAGATAGTAGTTGCGCACGGTTCACCATATGTGGCACAGACTACTCTCATTGGTACAATGAAGGATTTCCATGAAAAGGCTCATAAGGCTATTTATACAGAGGGAGCAACTTTTGTAAATGTTCTTACTCCATGCCCTAGAGGATGGGGATATCCAGCAGAATTACTCCCAGAAATTTGTAAGATGGCTGTGGAAACATGTGTATGGCCATTATATGAGGTTGAAAATGGAGAGTGGCATTTAAGCTATGAACCAAAGAAGAAATTACCTGTAGAAGAGTTTATGAGACTTCAGAACAGATTCAAGCATTGCTTCAAGCCAGGTAATGAATGGACTATCGAAGCTGCGCAGGAATATGTAGACAAGAAATGGGAAGAACTTCTTGAGAAGTGCAAATAAAAAGGAGGGGTTACAATGGATTCAATATTTACAAATGCGCATATTCTTTCATGGTTACAGTATTTTGCTGCTGGAACAGAAATTGATTTAGAACATGTAAAAATTTTAGATATTACTAAAAAGAATAAGAATCTTATACCAACTGTAGAATCACACAGAACAGTTTTAGTATTTACTGAAGCAGGTCATAAAGATATCTTTTATCGTATGTTTAATGCAGGCCTTGGGGAATGCGAAGTAGTCTATAACGAAGGTAGTGAACCTGAGGGAGAAATTAAGAGAGATAAAGTATACGATATGATAAATCGCGGAATAAACGCATCCGCTGGTATGCTTATTATTAATCCAAATGCTAGAAATACAATTAAATTTGGTATGAGAAATCAGGACTTTGTTTCTGGATCAGTTCATTATGTTGGTTCAGAAATCAGAAGTGTCATCCTAAGTAAAATGCAGATTTCCGAGGGAAAAAATTTATGTATTATTTCTGGTGAATCAATTGCTGTTGAAGCTGCAATAATGAATGGAGAAGGGGACGTAATTGCGGTCGAATACAATAAGCGTGACCGTCAGACAATGGAAGAAAATATTGCCCAGTTTGGTCTTAATAATGTTAAGATTATCGATCATGTTGATGAAGAAACAATGAAAGATATGCCGGTTCCTGATGTTACAATGCTTGTTGCTTCAGCATCTATGGAGCAGGAAATCAAAACTTTGATTAAAATAAATCCAAAGATGGAGTTTGTTATTTATACTCTTGATTTTAAAGTAGCAGCTGAAATGAGAGACTTCTGTCAAAATATGGGTATTGAAGATTTCTGTGCAATTCAGATTCAGGTTTCAAAGCTTAAATCTAATAATTCCTTTGAAATTCAGCCGGCTCCATGGATTATAACAGGAGTAGGTGCTGAGCAGTAAATAGAAGGATATTTTACGGAGTGTATTATGGCAACAAATTATAGTCCTATATTAATTGGAATAGCAGGCGGAACAGGCTCTGGTAAGTCTACATTTACTAATAGAATTAAGGATATGTTTGGTGATGAGGTTACTGTTGTTTATCATGATAATTATTATAGAGCTCATGATGAAATACCTTTCGAGGAAAGAAAGAAAATCAA
>JAUNIR010000083.1:0-491 GCA_030523345.1 Lachnospiraceae bacterium | reverse complement strand
CTATGACCATCCTGATTCATTAGAAACAGAACTCTTATTAGAACATTTAAATGAATTGAAGAATGGAAATTCGGTTCAGTGTCCGGTATATGATTTTTCGCAGCACAATAGATCAGATAAATTTGTAACAATTGAGCCTCAAAAAATAATTTTATTAGAGGGAATTCTCGTAATGGCAGATGAGCGGTTACGAGAACTTATGGATATCAAGATTTTTGTAGATGCTGATGAGAGAATACTAAGACGTGTTCAAAGAGACGTCACAGAAAGAGGTCGTGATATTGACAATATTATTGATCAGTATCTCACCACAGTAAAGCCAATGCATTATATGTATGTTGAACCATCAAGACATTTTGCAGACATTGTTATTAATAGTGGAATGAACGATGTAGCTTTTGATATTGTGTCATGTAAGATTGCTGATTTATTAAGAGATTAGTAGATAACAATTGTTACGAGTAAGCTCAAGGATTATAGGGACATATGAC
>JAUNIR010000239.1 GCA_030523345.1 Lachnospiraceae bacterium | reverse complement strand
GGAAAGTTCCCATTTTTCTCAAACTCGTTTCTAGTAGTAGTAACGAAAGAAAAACCAGAGGATGTTTTAAAGGCAGTTCCAGTATTTGCAAAATATGCTAATGAAAGATTACGTGAGCTTAGAACAGCAACTATTATTTATGAGGATAATAATAAAGAGCTTAGTGTATATAAATTAGCCTTGAATCATGATGCAAATGCACATGTTAAGAAAATATCAGAGCACTATATGGAATTATCTAGAGATTGTGCTGGGACTAGGTTTATTCCAAATAAATGTGAATATATTGAAGGAAAAGAGCCTGCACCACTTGTTGCAGGAGCAACATCAAAGTCAATTGATGTATTAAAGCTTGATTTTGTTGAAGGTAAGAACCTTGAAGAGTATTTATATGACCTTGTTAAGCAAGGTGAATATGATGAAGTAACATCAATAAT
The DNA here is from genome assembly GCA_030523345.1 of Lachnospiraceae bacterium. Taxonomy (GTDB): domain Bacteria; phylum Bacillota; class Clostridia; order Lachnospirales; family Lachnospiraceae; genus UBA2868. The sequence continues at coordinate 1,298 of JAUNIR010000239.1, read as the reverse complement.
CAAGAAGTATATCTCAATTGTATGCTCTTTATCACAGGGAGCAATATTTAGAGAAACAGAAAGATTTAATAAAATCTTTAAGAAGAGAGAATTTAAAGAGGTATACACAGGAAAAGCCGGAAGTAATTATGATATTATCTTTTCTAATATTGTATTTGATAAGGATAAAGGGCCTGATGGTAACTGGAATATTCTTGACTATGAATGGGTGTTTGATTTCCCTATTCCTGATAAATTCCTTGCTTTTAGAGGTTTGTATTATTTCCTTGAGTCATCAGAAAGCGGATATAAGGAATACTATAATAAAATTGGAATCAATATATATGAAGAACTTGGCTTTAGTGATGCAGAAGTAAAAATGTTCATAGATATGGAACACTGCTTCCAGGTCTATGTTATAGGTGGTGTGGCATCATTAGAAGTTCTTCATGCTATAATGCCAACAAACACAGTATTCTTAAATAACATATTAAAAGAGAGTGAACATTTAAGAAATCTTAATAACCCTAAGATTTATTACAGTTACGGTGAAGGCTTTACGGATGACAGAAGAGTAATAGTAATGCCAGAGCTTAAAGGACCAAATGTTACAATGGAGATACCTCTTCAGAATAATATGCGAGCTATAAGAATAGATCCTACAGAGTATGCATCTATTGTAACCGTTAAATATCTTGATATTGTCAATAAAGACGGATCAATAACAGAAGTAGATAAGTATCTCATGAATGGTTATGCCATAAGTGGACGTACATTCATATTTGATACAGACGATGCGCAAATTGTTATAGAAAATCTTACAGGGCAGGAGAAAGCTCTTAGAGTATCATATGAGGTATCAATGTTCTTGCAGGAAATGTACGATGATGTACTGATGAATGCTAGAGCTAAGCAAAACTATGATTATAGAGAACCATCCTTCAAAGATAAGGTTCTAATGAAGTTACACTTGAAGAAAAGACCAGAACCGTTGCCAGAGGGATATCATTACAATGTTTTATAGTAAGTGTATTGAGAATTATAATAAGGAACTTAAGAAACACGAAGATCCTTATGAATATTACACAGAATATTTAGAAAATAATAAGGAGGGGTTACATGATTGTGACCCCTTTATTTGTATTGAAGAAAACGATACTCATAGAATCTATGAGATAGATGATTTTTATATATACGAATCTAAAAATGGAGTATCAAGTGATAGAGAAAAGTCTGCTTTAATTCAAAATGCCATAAAATTAAATGCAGATTTAATATATAGCGACTCGGATTTTGTTGATAATACGGGAAAAAGACAT
>JAUNIR010000238.1 GCA_030523345.1 Lachnospiraceae bacterium | reverse complement strand
CGTAGAAATCATCGAGGATTTCTCCTTCATACCGTTCAATTCTTAGATCCAATGCTATCCTGTTAATTAACTCATTCATTAATACCAAACCACCTTAAAATAATATCTTTATATGGCGCTCTTCCCCTCTCCCCCGCATATTTTTCTAATCTCTTAGAGAGCATATACGGATTCTCTTGCTTGACATCGTAGATATATGGCAAAATCGAATATATTAACGCTTGATTTAAGTCTTCCTCTCCAGTTATTTGTGAAAGATATTTTATTATGACCTGGTTTCCAAATCCTAATTCCTCGAGAATTTGCCTTGTTAGTTTCAACGTCCTTTCATCAAGAAAATAATCATCCAATTCATACTTTTCTTCTTCTAAAAGTGCAGGGTCTTCACCTATTTTATGTACAACTGCCATTTCTGGAAATCTCAATACATTCAGATATTCACAATATGTCAGCACTTCTACCGGAACATACTTTAGAGTCTTTTCATATGTTACAGACAGAAAAATTATCTTGTTTTTATACTGCCTAAGTATTTCAAACAACTCAATTTCATTATAATTACCTAAAAAACCATCCAAGCATACAACTCTTCCAGAATCATTCAGAAAATGCACAATGTGTTTAGCCTTAATATGTTCTACATATGACAAGGATTTAAAATTGGATAACCCTGTTATAGAATTGGATACACAGCTTGCTATATTTCTAGCTGTTATGCTGTTTGTAATTATCGGATACCCTAAAAACAAAATGCGCGTTAAATGATCAACTAGTAATTGTCCTTCAGCTTTTTCTGTGCTTAATCCAATATCTTCTAGATTATATGATAAAAATTCCTTAAACTGGCTTTTCGAAACAGGGCGAACTAAACTTGAATCCCCTGCAATTTCATAGTTTTCATCAGCATATTTTTTCTCAAGCCCTTCAATTTGAAGATTTGCCGTATTAAGAGCATTGTCTAGCACATTATTCTTTTCATGTAGAGATTCGTTCTCTCTTTTTATCGCTTTACTTTCCTTTTCAACCTCTTCACAAGCATGTTTTAATTTCAGTTTTTCTTTTTCAGCCGTTTCTGTTTCTTTTTCTCGCTTTTTCAAGTTGTCACGAAGCTCGGCAATAATAACCTCTTGTTTTTCTATGGTTTCACTATGTTTCGATAGATTTTTATCCTTCCCTGCAATATTTTTTTTAAGTTTTCTGATTTCTGCTTCCTTTTCATTTATTAACCGTTCGCTTTCTTTCATTCGCTCCGAAATTTTCTCAACGTCTATTCCCTTTGGCGAATCATCTCTTTGTTTTAATATGACCTGAACGGCTTCGGATAAAATACTTAACACGCTTTGTTCAATTGCGGAATCTGAAAGCTTAAAATACAGCGAGATGTTATTTGCAAAATAACAGTCAGGAAAAGTGTGTAAAAGTGCCTGATACTCCGAATCACCATCTTTCTTGCATTGTTCAATGTTGTCCTTAATGGATCTAATCCATAAATCAATATGTTTCTCAATAAAACTGCGTATAAATGGTTTCTTTTGAAACCTCAATAGAATAGAAGCTGTTTGATCTGCTTTGATAGATGTAGGTCTGAACCCAGGCATTAGTTTCGCGAATTCCTTTGGGTTTTTTCTCAAATAATCTTTGAGTTCATCTGAAGGGATTGCTTCACACACATATTTAGTTTCTTCATCGTTTATTTTTTCTAAATAGTTCATATAAATTATTCCTTATTCGCGCAAT
>JAUNIR010000082.1 GCA_030523345.1 Lachnospiraceae bacterium | reverse complement strand
CATTTTTAATAATGTATTAAACAAATATCCATGCATTACATGAATCTTAACCTCTTCAACATTATCAAAATAGTCCTGTACAAACTCTTCATAAAGAATATCTTTTGTATATAAATTAATTTTATAATTTTTATCCTTTAATAATCCAAAAAACTTTTTTGGTCTCTCTGCCTCAAAAGAATTCTTAGTCCACTCATATCTGTCTATCGATTCATCAAATTGCTCACCTGTAAACATATGAATCATAGACATATATGTTCTGTTATAAATAGAGTTAGCATTGATATAGTAAGTAAAATCATTAAAACTATCCATTGCATCAGGATATTCTTTAAGTACATCATCAAGAACACCTCTACAGAATGAATCTGGAATTAATACTATAATATTTTCATCACTAGCTATATTAAATTGTTCTTTACCAGACATCCAATAATAATCTTTATTTCTTCCTATATTTGAAATAACAAGTGAAACAATTGCCATAAACTGCATAACAACTAAAATAAGACTCACATATGTAACCATCTTATCCCAATTCTTTTTAAGAATTATAGAAATAACACATACTACGATGATTACTGCAATCCATACAATAAATGTAATAGTTGCAAAGCTTCCAACTTCATCTGCGGTCCTTAATCCACCATCAGCATCCATAAGATGATTATTCATAAACATATACTGGATATATGAGCATACTAGCCCAGCAAATATAACAGTACATATAGCTTTAAAAATTTTGTCATCAAACAAAATCAATATGAGCAATGATACAAGTGATACTGCAACACTTACTGCAATGAACTCTGGAATGAAATCCTTCATCGTGAAGCTAAATTCATCAAAATTGGAATAATAAATCTCTACTGGTCCCAAAATAAGATATAAGAATACCAATGCTGCACTTACAGATATAGCTACAATTGATTTTTGTTTATTATTCTTTATATAATCTATAACCCCAGTTGAAGGTATCGTTTCATCTATTACTAATACATTCTCAAACTGCGAATTTATTATAAGTAGTGTAAACATAAACAGTCCCATAGATGGTACTGTTAAAATATAATTTTCTGAATATGATAAACATATCATCGTTATGACAATAATATAGACTATTGATGAAATGTATGAGTTTGCACAATTTTTAGACTGTTTATATAAACAGACAATAAGTAATACAATGACACCTGCGCATACAAGTGGTCCATGTATTACTATTAAATCAAGAAATGAATTATATGTATCAAGAAGTCCATCTCTATATATTACTGCATCCTGCATATACATCGTTCCAATTCCGGTTAGCGGAAAATGCTTGTATACATCCCATAGTGCAGGCCACGCTTGAAATCTATTAGAAAAGAGTTGCTTAAAGAATAGCTCTGTATAATCTGAGCGATATTTATTTCCTAAATACACATAAATATTAGGAATAATTCCCATGAAAATAACGGTTAGAATTCCTATACATAAATGTATTTTTTCAATCCATAATTTATTGCTCTTATCAGTCTTACTTCCTCTAATATAGAAGATTAATTTTTCAAAAATCAACAATACAAAGAATACTATAAATGCAAAAAATGCAGTTCTACTACGATAATAAGCAATAATTTTATATCCTATTATTGCTATTATAGTTTCAATAAGAATCATGATTATTGGAAGCTTTTCTACAATGATTTTCTTCTCGAATTTGAAACACCTCTGTGATAAATAGTGCATGCCTATTTCAACTAGAAATATTAAGAACATTAATCCTGTAATCAGTATTTCTCCACCAAGATTTATAGAATATCCTTTGAAATAGCCTTTAACATCTATAGTCCAATATATAAAGAAAAATGCTATTACAGCAGCACCAATTAGTATTTCATTCTTTGAAAGTTTAATCTTATCTGCAAGATATAAAGCCAATGTAATATCAAAAATAATGATTTCTGTATATAAAGATGTTTTTAAAACAAGAAGATTTATTGTTGAAATAATATTTATGACAATAACTAGATAAAATAGTTTATCTTTTATTAACTCTTTTATATCCACATTACAGAATAAAAGAATCAATAATAGCACGCAAAAAACAGGAGCATTATAATGCTCCACCTTTTGATACAGAGAATAAACATTCCAGTTTGCCATCATAATGACAAACATTCCTATTAAAAATATTAAATTTCCTACTTTTTTAATTGTATCTTTCATACTCTTCTCTGAAATAGTCATCCAAGAAGTCTATTCTTCCATCAATGAAATTATAAACATTATCAATTGTCCACTCAGGACGTATAAGTTCTGGCCATTCAGCACACTCTCTATTCATCGCACCAGAATTACAGAGTGTATCATACATATCTTTAGCCATATTTTTTATTTTCTTTTTCTTAATTATGCTGCTTCTTAATTTTTTCCATCTTTTGTAGGTAATTCTACTCATATCCTGAGAATCAGCTTCATATAATCTTTTAATATATGGAATATCCATATCTGTGCTTGTAATAAAACTTTCATCAAACTGATATGCATCATTATCACCAAACGTTTCATTCATATCCCACATTATCTCTGATAACTTGTAATTATCAGCTTTAGGAGCTATAAAAAATGCATTCTTCTGCCAGTTATCTATAGTGCAAATAAGATTCGAATAAATACGTGTATCTACAATATTATCCATATTCAAAAGAGATGTAGCATAGTTATAATCTACACCTTCAATAGAGTATACCGCTTTTTCGAAATTATTGATTATTAGATGATCTTCTGCTGTCGTATCCTTAGGCCACTTTATACTGTATACATGCTGCTCTGTTAAATTTGGGCATTTTATTGGATAATTCGCTGGATTTACATTATCTCCTACAGGAATTTGACTTTCATCATCAAGCATCCTCTCCTCAAGCCTATATAAATAATCACTATTCTTTAGATTACATGTTTTCTTGTCGATTTTTTCTGTAAGATTATATAATCCCACGTAGTTGTAATCGTAAAAAACCTCTACAAATTCAGAATTAACCGTATCATCAACTCTTGTCTTATTTGTTTTACTTATTTTGTTCCAAAGGTCATAAGAAAGCTTATTATGAATGTACCCATTATCACCAATACCAGCTACAAGGGCCCAGTCTTCATCATCTCTTAATCCACAAAGCTGCTTCTTATCAGCTAGGGTCAGATTGTAACTTCTTTTATCAAAAGCCAGGGTTGAATTACCCCTTACCCTATATGAGCAGTCAGATGCTACAAAAGAATTATCCTTATGATATGGATCAATTAATTCCATCTTTCCAGTCCATGATAATTCTTCATCATTATAATCATCATATGTAAGACTTATTATTGGAAGACCAGTAAACACTACATTATATTTCACATAGCATTCTTCGTTTATTAAATATAGTTCAAATACACCATTATCTCTTATACATTCATTCTTAGATGGCATATCTGAGACATTTGATAAAACTCCACTAAAAGGAAATGTGAGATTATCTGAAAAAAACAAATCACCATAATCAGATGCAATCTCACCCCTGAATCCGATTTTATTCATATTCTGTGGAATATAAAGAGTATTTGTCTGCCAGTCATATGGAAGCATATTTCCATCATAAAGTAATGGAAAATGAAATACTTCCTGGTTCACAAATTTTCCTGCAATTAAAGAGTCAATTGCCTCTTGTGAAATAACCTTTACACCAATAATTTCTTTATTTGAATTAATAGCAACATTACCATAATACAATGTAGCAACCATGGCTATCACTGATATAAACAGTAATATGGCTTTTGATTTATTTATCATAAACTTTTCCAAATTTAGACTATCTCTGCTTTTCTCTAAATCCGTCTTCTATTCTGTCTCCACGCATTTCTATGCCATCGACATCACCACACCAAACACCTGGAAACATGTCATACCAAATTTGTCCCATTTCCTCTTCTGGATAGTAAACCTCTAATTTATCATCAATAACTGCTGTTTTAAATGGAACTATTGGGTAATCTTCCTGCATTATAAAATTATTAAATTCCATTCTGTATCTTATGCACTCATAATTCCATACAAAATATGATTTAAGTGATGGAATCCAGAATAGCAGGCAATCAATGATTATAACCCCCTTAAACCATGTTACAGACTTTTTGTTTATATGAGCAATAATGTCTGCAAACATTACAACTGACATTGTAATAAGGTATCCAAATCCATATCTGATTCCAGGACCCTTAACCATCCAGAAAATAAGGCATGCAATGATTACAAACTCTACATATGTGTATTCAAGGCTATATTTAACTAGGGCTTCTGCAAGTTTTAATTTCTTTGTTACTGTATCAATTATGACTCTTATAACTCTATATATAGCTGCTAAAATAGCCGTTCCAGCCGAAATAGCTGCTGCCACAATAATTTGCTGCTGAGGCAAATATATGTAATCCCACCAACTCTTAAGCCACACTCTGATACTGTCATCAGGGCTTCCATTTCCTTCAGTGCCTCTACACCATACAAGCATTTCGTTTGCATCCGCATCAACCGACTTTGCAGCCATCTTCCAGTCAAAATTAAATAAATCAATTCCTGTAAATGGATAAATAAGCCAGCCTGAAATAATTACTTCTCTTATGAAATAAGGCGCTGACACAACTATCCCTAAAATAAGATACGCAATTATATCTCTTACTTTTTTTCTCTTAATAAGCCAGAACGCTGGAGCCACTACGAGAAGTACTAATGCACCAACTGAAAGCTTAACAGATACAATAAATGCAATTAACACACAAAGAAGTGCGTATGGTGTTTCGCTTTTTTCCTTATTTGCAAGATTATGGAACCATCTTAGCGTTACAAAGATGATAAGGTTAACTAGTGGATAATCAGATGCTGGAGAAACTATTTCAGAGCAAATCAAAATAAAATAAATGAATGGAAATAGTCTGACAGCATATAATCCACGCCACTTAGCTCTACTTACCTCATCATCATCTGTTCCAGGTTTTCTATTAATTCCAAATGTTGCATAAAGCATCATAAGTAAAGAATAGAATCCTGCCAGAGCATGGAGACTCTGTCCTGCAATATCTTTAAAGCTATATAACGCACACTGGCAATAGAATGTGCTGTTATATCCAAGTCTTTTTACTACATGTACAAGACCCTTTACTACACCATATTCTTCTATCCATCTAATTGTCTGGCAGTGATAAAGACCTGTATCCCAGAAAAGCTCTCCTTCCATTGTGAAAAAAGCTGTAACAAATACAATTAATGCAAATACAATATACTGCCAAGGCTTAGCTGATTTAAGCTTCTTTGTCTCAATAATATAATCTTCTCTATCGACACAGAAAAACAGTATGCAGACAATTATCATTACAACATTTGCAGTGACTCCAACCTTATGGAATAAACTGAAATATCCCGCATACGCTGTTGTAATAACAATACCTGTAACAACTGCAGGTGCTGTTGTAACTACTGATTCATATTTAAAGAACTTATAAAGTCTCTTTAATACAAATCGACCAAGTATATACATTGTAATAAAAGCATAAAGCCAGTTAATTAATACAGATATCATTCGTTTGCCTCATTCATTGCATCTATTAAATCTTCAACATCGCCTTCATATTCATAGCTTGTAATTGTTTTTTCACTTTCAGAAATGAAGTTAAATGTACGTTTTCTTTTCTCATTTTCATTATAATCAAATATGGATTTTCCATATATAGATTCATCATTTTTGCCCATTAAATCAAGAATTGTAGGCATAAAATCATCATGAGATACTGGTGCATTTGTTTTCTGCATAACATCATGAGTCTCACCCTCTTCTTTGACAAACATAATTGGCTGATACTCAGCATAATCCCACTTTCCATGATCTGCAGTAATAATTATAGTAGCATCATCATAGAGTCCTGCTGCCTTAAGCTGATTTATATACTCATCTATTATTTCCATGAGTTCATTCTGAGTTTCAATAGATTCATCAAGTTTTGTAACATTATGAAGACCTACAATGTGCGTAATATTAATTACATTTCTATCACTATTTGCACTAAAACCATTTTTCTTAAGTTCTGCAAGATACTCATCATTATCGAATGCGGAATTTTTATGAGCATAAGTTAAAATCTCATCATATTCAAATGTCAGCACTTCGCAACATGGCTTTATAACGTATGGCACATATCTATAAGCAGACATTTTCGTTATTAGCTTAAATAACGGAATTCTATCAACACTTACTTCTGTACGAACTGCACTATCTATCTTACCATCTACATCTTCAAAAAGACCTATTACTGAATGAGTATCCTTTGTATAAAGGTTAAAATCATAACCATTATCATGAACAGTTTTGTAGAAATTATTAACCTTATCTGTGTGCCATATTTCTGAAAACCATTTATCATTACTCTCTGCAAAGTAAAACTCACCGCCAGTTAACATGTGTGGCATAGCAGGAAATGTTGGTATATACACACTTTCTGCATTTGTGTAGTATGTAAAATCTTTAAGTGGTGCCGCATAGCTTTCATTATTCTCACATGCATAATCAAAAAATCTATTAGAATATGCATCTAATATAAACACAAGAATATTATCATTTTGTGATAACTCAAACTGCTTCTCACCATCAAACTGATATGACCTCTTATTTGGATCAGCTGGTGTTGTAGCAAGTAAAGAAATAAATGCTACAAGCTGTATCACTACAAGAAAGGCACATAAGCCATTACATATATTTGTCCATAATTTCCTGTCGATTTTGATTTTTGCGATAACAAAAATAACTATTACGGCAATCCAGATAATAGCATTTACATAGAAAAATGCTCCAATAGAACTAAAGTCAAGTCCATTTCCATCATTTTCAACAAGCTTTATATTCATAAATATTGCCTGAATATATGACAGAAATCCAAGGCATGTAATTATTGTTGTAATAATACTAAATATCCCATCTGGGAGTAATGCAATAACTACGCCAAAAACTATTGCACCTAATACGGTTACGACAATACATATAGGTACAAAATCAAGCCAGCTAAACTTAAATGCAAGAAGATTTCCTGCATATATTTCCATTGGACCAAGCAGTAAATATGGTACAAATAATGTCAGTAGGCTTAAAGCTGCATATAGAGTTTTTTTATTTAATATATGTTTTTTCATTACTAATACACTATAGCTATTCTAATCTAAAATTCAGTAGCTTATCTATATCTCTCTCGCATACTTCATATACAAAAACATCTGGCTTAAACTCATCAACCATAGACGTTTCAAATTCATTTCTATGAGGCATATAAGACTCATTAAATACATTTCCTATATATCTTCTCATACCAATAGTAAAAGAATCTCTACATATCATAAGTCTTCTATCATCTTTACCGGTATTATGATAAATAAAGCTTCCGTTTATATCATCAAGTTCTATTTCATAGTCATCTGCTAATCCTATTGGTTCATAATCTGTATCTTTTCCTTCTAATACTAATCTTAGTCCTGAATAGTTTGCCAAATCATATGAGGAATTATTAGTCTGCTCAAAATCTAAATCAGGAATATTAGCAGTTATTTCATCACATAATACTTTTGCACCAATATATGCACCTAAATTATTCCAGTGGGTATCAAGATGATAATAAATAGGCTTTTCTGGATTTGATTCCTTATACCGTTTTAAATTATCATACGCCCAAATTGTTTTTATACTTGTGTTCGTATTGAGGTATTCTACTACCTGATCTGTACTGCATTTATCATCGTATACCTTTATTGATTCTGGCATATACTCTGAGTACATACGTTCCTTATTTGGTGCAATGAATAAGATGAATTTACAGTTTCTATCTTCAAGATATTTACTTGATGTATTTAGATTATCAACAATTTTTTTTAATTCTTCATCACTAAATTTAAGAGTTCCTTTATACTGTGCTAAAGAGTTTCCTGTCTCACCTGTATAGAATATGAATCCTTCTTTTCCCATAATTGTATTGGCACTTGGATTGTCTTTAAACACATCTCTATTTGCAAGACTATTCATTAATACAAGCTGATTTTTGTATGGAAAATTATCTGACACAAAATCATCAATTGCCTCAGGGAATCTGTACCAATTAGTGGTCTCAAGAGTTGGCCACTTTGCTAACTCGCGATTCTCGTAATTAGTAGTATTAATATGCGATTTTAAAATCATATATGATGCAGGAATTAATAGCAGAATTCCTATGAATATAGTGCACCATATTGTTGCTGTATTTTTTTTCATAATCAAAAACGGAAATATATAAACGGATTATAAGTTCCACTGGCAAGCATTGTTATTGATACAAGCATTAGCAATGTACACCAAATAATCTCACCGTATTCTGCATATTTTATTTTACCTAGTTTTTCAAAGAATGGTTTAAAGAAACCACATCCTATTATTCCAATGACGATAAATACAATCGTTCTAGTATCCACAATTTCTCTAATTGAATAAATGTCATATGATGGCTTAATCCAAGGAGTAAATAACACCTTTAAATATGGAATTCCTCTTGATAATCCATCTTCAAAAATTATTAGTCCTATTCCTACTGCAAGTAATGTATATATATGTCCAAATAATTTATGCTTTTCCAAAAATTTAGAAAAACCAAGCTGCTCAATAATCATAAGTATTCCATGGAAAATACCCCATACTACAAACCCATAAGATGCACCATGCCAAAGACCTGTAAATGCGAACACTACTAGCGTACACGCAGCCGGAGTAAACAATCTACGTTTTTTCTTATCTTTAATCTTATCTCTAAAAATTTTTAAAAATTTTGATCTTGAAAACGGCATAAAAAGATACTCTCTAAACCATACATTTAATGATATATGCCATCTTCTCCAATATTCCGTAATTGACTTCGAAAGGTAAGGATAATTGAAGTTCTCAATAAACTCGAACCCTAGCATTTTACCTATTCCAATAGCCATATCTGAATAGCCTGAGAAATCGTAGTATATATTTAACATACATATTACAAAACCAATCCACGCCATTGAGCAACTTAACGATTCAGCATTGATTGCAAAAATATCTTTCAAACATTCGGCCAAAGTATTTGCAATAATAACTTTCTTTCCAAGACCATATATAAAACGCTTAACTCCATCTGCTGACATTTCAGAAGTACATTGACGATTATTAATCTGCTCATATATATCTTCATAGCGTACAATAGGTCCAGCGATTAGCTGAGGAAACAAACATATATACAGTGCTAAATCTTTAATACTTCTCTGTGCTTTATATTTTTCAAAATACAAATCAATAATATATGACAAAATCTGAAATGTATAAAATGAAATACCTATTGGAAGTGGGATGTTTTTTGAAGGAATATTGCCTCTTATTAAGGAATTAGCTATGTTAATAAAAAAATCAAAATATTTAAAATATCCAAGTAATGCTAAATTAAATGCAATATCAGCTATAAGAATAAATTTTTTATAATCTGGCTTATCTTCCATAAGACAACCCAAAATCCAGTTGACCATTATGGATATAACCATTAGTATTATATACTTTGGTTCGCCCCAGGCATAAAAAATAAGGCTCATTAATAGAAGGAATACATTAACGTACTTCTTCGGGATGAGCCTGTTACCAATCAAAACTATTGGTAAAAATATAAATAAAAATGTTAAAGACGAAAAAACCATTTATTATTCGTTAACCTGAATATCGTCAGATTCAACCTCTTTATTTTTATTCTCGTCGATTCCTAACTTATCGTTAATTTTCTTACGAGTCTTCCTCCAGTAAACACCTGCAACTGCACCTACTGCAACTACAACACCTGTAACTGCCTGAATAAGATAAGTTGTAACTGATGGATCAATGTATAGAACTACTTTCATGATTACCTCCATATAATTATTTGTATCTTAACTCATTCTAACATATTTTTGAAAAATATACTTATAAAACAATTTTTTACTACTTATCTACTACGTATCTGAATACATGCATCACTCGACAATATACTTTTCGATAGGAATAACTAACTGTCCTTTATTCTTCAATTTTAACCTCTTCTAGTGAAAATGTATATCATATTCATCTTCAATGATAGAGTAAATCTGTTGTCAGTTAGGAAAAATTAGAGAG
>JAUNIR010000081.1:2836-10203 GCA_030523345.1 Lachnospiraceae bacterium | reverse complement strand
TCTGAGCGATAGGCATTGGTGTACGAACACCAGCAACTACATCTTCACCCTGAGCATTCTTAAGGAATTCACCCATAAGCTTCTTCTCTCCAGTAGCTGGGTCTCTTGTAAATGCAACACCAGTACCAGAATTATTGTTAAGGTTACCAAATACCATAGGCATAACGTTAACCGCTGTACCCCATGAATAAGGAATATCATTATCACGACGATATACGTTAGCACGTGGGTTATCCCATGACTTAAATACTGCCTCAACAGCAAGCTTTAACTGTTCTACTGGATCTGAAGGGAAGTCCTGGCCAAGCTGCTTCTTATACTCAGCTTTAAACTGTGAAGCAAGTTCCTTAAGATCGTCAGCTGTAAGTTCTACGTCGAACTGTACACCTTTCTTTTCCTTCATCTCATCTATAAGCTGTTCGAAGTACTTCTTACCTACTTCCATAACAACATCTGAGAACATCTGGATAAATCTTCTATATGAATCATATACAAAACGAGCAAATGCAGGATCGTCGTTTCCAGCAATCATAGCTGCTACAACTTCGTCATTAAGACCAAGGTTAAGGATTGTATCCATCATACCAGGCATTGATGCTCTAGCACCTGAACGAACTGATACAAGAAGTGGGTTCTTAAGGTCTCCAAACTTCTTTCCATTGACCTCTTCCATCCACTTAACGCCGTTTTCCATGATCTGTCCCATGATTTCGTCGTTAATCTTACGTCCATCCTCGTAGTACTGTGTACATGCCTCTGTTGTAACAGTAAAACCAAGAGGTACAGGAAGACCGATTTCAGTCATCTCTGCAAGATTTGCTCCCTTACCACCAAGTAAGTTACGCATGCTCATGTTACCTTCTTTAAAGGTATACACCCATTTTTTTGCCATTTCTTTACCTCCAATATTTTCTTTTTTAATTATTATCAATTAAAATATACTAAATCTTCGTAATGCCCCAACCTAGAATATATGGAATAAAAAAAAGCCAAATTACCCCCTCGGTAACTTGGCTTAGAACTTAACTCCATTGTTAATTCGTAGTACAATCATTGAATGCTTCTCCATGTCGGATTTAGTATCACCAAACTATATTAGCATATATATGCCCTTTTTGCTACAAAAAAAGAGCCGAAAAACACGAAAATTTGCGAAACTTCGTAAAATCGGCTCTTTTATTAATCAATTAAAAATCAAGTCTTTCTTCAAGATATGCTGTTAAATCAGCAATTTTGATTCTTTCCTGCTGCATTGTGTCACGGTCACGAACTGTTACACAACCATCTGTCTCTGAATCAAAATCATATGTAACACAGAATGGTGTTCCAATTTCATCCATTCTTCTATATCTCTTACCAATTGTTCCTCTGTCGTCAAACTCAACATTCCACTTCTTAGCAAGCTCTGCATAAATTTTCTCAGCACCTTCATTAAGCTTCTTTGATAAAGGAAGAATACCAACCTTTACAGGAGCAAGTGCAGGGTGGAAATGTAATACAGTTCTTGTATCTGGCTTTTCTGCTGTTCCAACCTCTTCTTCATCATATGCAGCACATAAGAAAGCAAGTACCACTCTGTCTGCACCAAGTGAAGGCTCGATAACATATGGAATATATCTTTCCTGTGTCTCATCATCAAAATAAGTCATATCTTCTTTCGAAACATTCTGATGCTGTGTGAGATCATAGTCTGTACGTGATGCAATACCCCAAAGCTCGCCCCATCCAAATGGGAATAAGAACTCTATGTCGGTTGTTCCTGTTGAATAGAATGAAAGTTCTTCTGGATCATGATCTCGAAGTCTCATCTCTTCTTCCTTCATACCAAGAGATATAAGCCAATCTCTACAGAATCCTCTCCAGTACTGGAACCATTCATCCTCTGTACCTGGCTTGCAGAAAAACTCAAGTTCCATCTGTTCAAATTCACGTGTACGGAATGTAAAGTTACCTGGTGTAATTTCATTACGGAATGACTTACCAATCTGACCAATACCAAATGGCACCTTCTTACGTGATGTTCTCTGAACATTTTTAAAGTTTACAAAAATACCCTGAGCTGTTTCCGGACGAAGGTATACTGTATTCTTAGCATCTTCTGTAACACCCTGGAATGTCTTGAACATAAGGTTAAACTGTCTAATATCAGTAAAGTTATGCTTTCCACATGAAGGACATGGAACATTGTTGTCTTCAACAAACTTAACCATATCTTCATTTGACCATCCATCTACTGATGTTTCAAGTGTAATACCATGCTCTGCTGCATAATCTTCAATAATCTTATCTGCTCTAAATCTCTCATGACATTCCTTACAATCCATCAAAGGATCTGAGAAGCTTCCAAGATGACCTGATGCAACCCAAGTCTGAGGATTCATAAGAATAGCGCAATCAACGCCTACATTATATGGATTCTCCTGGATAAACTTTTTCCACCATGCTTTTTTAACGTTATTCTTTA
Organism: Lachnospiraceae bacterium; assembly: GCA_030523345.1. Classification (GTDB taxonomy): domain Bacteria; phylum Bacillota; class Clostridia; order Lachnospirales; family Lachnospiraceae; genus UBA2868. Next base: position 7,739 of record JAUNIR010000081.1, on the reverse strand, counting down.
GTTCTACACCTAAGTTACCGTAATCCCATGTATTTGCAAGTCCACCATAAATCTCTGAACCTGGATACACAAATCCTCTGTTCTTTGATAAAGCAACAATTTTGTCAAGTGTCTTTTCCATAATAATCTCCTTTATTTTACTACTATATATGCAAGTCCTGTCGAATCCGACGAAACTCTTGCGTTCTTTTCATCAATCAGCTCAACATTGGCTGAAGTATATTCTATTTTATTTGGGCTATGAATCCTAACTACCTCACTTACAACAATTATATTTGCATCGCTCATCTTCATTAAATCGATTTTTGAAATAGTTTTCGATTCCCCTACTTTTTTAAGAACTGTTTCCTGAATATAGCCCTTATCATATGCATCACTTATAGTACCATAAAACGCCGGGGTTCCATAAAAAGCAAAATATGTGTCTGAGTTATCAAAAACTAATGTAGCTTTAGCTCTGCCATCTCCAACAAATAAATCACTAAGCTTGATTTCCCCTGTGCCAATATTAGTAGAATTATAGTCACTTATCTTCTCTTGAAAGTATGCTCTAAGTCCTTCCTCTGAATAATAATCTTCAGAAAAACTTTCAACTATAACGTCTGTAATCTTACCATCCTTATCAAAAGAAAGAGTTGTTTCAAAATATTCTTCTTCTTTTTCACTCCCACATCCTGCTATTGTAAATGAAAGGCAAAGGCACAAACACAACAATATTAACTTTTTCAAGATTATGCCTCCTTTACACGAAAGCGTCATTTCAGAACACTCACGTGTCCTAAAACACTATTTTTGATTATATAAGAAAGAATAATGATATACAATGCCAATTTAATTAATCAATAGTTCGAGGCTCTTAAATGTTCTATCCGTATGTTTTTTTAGTGTGTCAAAGGAAAAGGCAGCCAATTCAACTATTGCTTCTTCCGCTAATGTAAATGTATATAACTTTTCAATACTTGAAGTAGTGATAAAATCTATAGCATACCTAACCGTTTCGCTAATTCGCACAGTTTCTTTAACCCCCGGGAATTCGCCATTTATAACCATAGATTTTATTTCATAAATGCTTCTCACAAGTCTATTGTCTAGACTCTCCTTTATTATTGCCTTAACCGACTGATACAAAAGCTTGAGCATAAGTGTTTCGTCATTATTTTCACGTGTATAATATGACGCAATCTCTAGAAAATACATTCCAAGGAAGGCTCCTTCAAAGTCTGTCCTTAATTCCTCAAAATAATTACTAATCTCAGCATCTGCCAGATTATACGCGTTTTTTCCTTCATACACCTTAAACTGGCCAAAAGCAAATTGATTCGTTGCCGCCATCATTTTATTATTAAGGCGTCTTGCTCCGCGACAGAAAGCTGTAATCTTCCCGCGCTCTTTAGTAAGAATAACTACACGCCTGTCATAATCATTAACAGGAGAAACCTCCAATATCATACCTGTCACAAGAACCAAATTATTCATACGAACTTATTCCTTATTCTCCACATAACCGTAGTTTTTCAAAAGAACATCGGAATCTCTCCAGTCCTTTTTAACTGTCACCCACAGCTTAAGATTTGTATGACATTCAATTAGTCTTTCTATTTCATATCTTGCAGCTGAGCCTATCTTTTTAAGCATAGACCCTTGCTTACCAATAATTATCCCCTTATGAGAATCTCTCTCACATATAATTGTGGCATCAATATTACAAATACCTTTTTCAAACTTCATTCGTTCTATAGTTACAGCTATACCATGAGGAATTTCATCATCAAGACATTTAAGAGCCTTTTCCCTTATAAGTTCTGCAACAATAGCCCTTTCAGGTTGATCTGTTACAGTATCTTCATCATAGAAAGGCTCTCCATATGGAAGATAACTCATTATTACTTTAATCAGTTCATCACAATTTTCACCTTTTAATGCTGACACTGGAACTATATCATTGAATTCACAGATATCCTTATATGCATTAATGATTCCAAACATGTCATTTCTAGACACTGTGTCCGACTTATTAATTACTAGAATCAACGGAACATTTATATCTGATAACTGTTTTGCTATATCTAAATCACCTTTTCCAATGTATTCTGAAGCTTCCACAAGCCACAAAACAACATCCACATCCTTTATCGATGACTTTGCAACCTTTACCATGTACTCAGAAAGCTTATTCTTGGCTTTATGAATACCCGGCGTATCAAGAAATACAATTTGTCCTTCTTCACTTGTATAAACTGTCTGTATTTTATTTCTAGTAGTCTGTGGCTTATGTGATGTAATAGCAATTTTCATGCCTATAAGTTGGTTCATAAGTGTAGACTTACCAACATTTGGTCTTCCAATTATTGTGCAAAAACCAGATCTATACTTTGCGTTTTCCATATTATTTATTATCTGTAGTATCTTTCAAATCCGTGTCATTATTATCTGTTGCTGACGCTTTAGAAGACTCAGCAGTTGTTGGTGTTTTCTTATTAAGTTTGTTAGCCTTCTTTTCAGCTTTTATAGATTTACGTTTTTCTCTATATTCCTTGCCCTTTGCAAGACCTATAATAAATCTAACAATAATAATTACAATAATTACAGGTACTGCTATAAATAAAGCAATAACTAAAAGAATTGGTATTGCGATTACAAATTCAACAAAGAAATCTACTATAAAATCTTTTGCTCTTACAAGGTTCTCTGTAAATCCAATTATAATTCTTTCACCTACAGACTGTTTAGGGACTTCAACAGGTGTATATCTCTCAACTTCTCTTACGTTAATATATACTGTAGAGTAATCGACTTTATTATCTATTGAACGAAGTCTCGATTCATACGACTCAAGCTCATAACGAACATCTGTAATACGCGATTCTATTGCAATAATAGTTTCAATGTCATCTGCCTGTAATAGAAGTTCATCAAGCCTTTCCTGTTCTGTACGAAGTGATTTTATATGCGCTTCTGTATCCGCATAACTTAATGTAACATCTTCTGCAGATTCAGATTTATTCAAAATATTTGAATTTTCGGTAACGTTTGTTATAAAATTATCCAAATTATTGGAAGGTATTCTTGCTGTAATATTAGCATTTCTCATACTTGATTTTGACGCATTTATACTTCTTCCGCTTATGTTAGTGCTTTCTAAATATCCACCAAGTGCATTAACTTTAAATTCAACATTTTTAATAAATGCATCAAACTCCTCAGTTTCAGCATCAATATTAACATTCTTAATGATCTTTCTATTAGAATTCTCTACCTGAGAATCATCCACCTTTTCAATACCATTTGAAGAACCACCTGCCATATCCATTGCTTCTTCTGAAGCAGCATAGTCTTTGCTATAATACATGTCATCAGATTCATACATAGATGCACTTTCTGCCTTGGCTGCTGATGCATAATTTTTTGAGCCTCCGCCGCAACCAACTAGTATCGCTGATACGAATACTCCTGTTATTAAAATAGACGTATATTTTTTCATTTTTACCTCCTAGAGTAAATCCCCTATATTCCTAAATAAGTCTTTGTTAGCTTCTATTTTATCTTCAGCACCTACTACACAAATTGCCTCATCTTTCATTATTTCTCTAATGTATTTTGCGAGTCCTCGTATTGTTTCGACATTACACGAAAGAACTTCGTCTCTACTACGCTGTCTGTCTTCAAATTTCTTATGTGTAAAATAAGCTGAAAAACTTCCAATACCTTCATCATATGGAGTCTGAGGTGCATCAATGTCTGCTATTGTTCCAATAATGAATTTAGTCATATCTCTATCAGAACATTCAAACTTTTCAATATAGTCCGCAGCCGCATCATAAATATCGAGTGTTTCTTTAAGGTTTGGATCTCTATATGATACGAAATATCCAACTCCACTATGAGCAAATCCACTCATACATCCATATGCTCCGCCTTTAACTCGAATGTTATTCCACAAGTAATCGTATCCCATAATGACCTTAAGTACGGCCAGTGCTCCTGTAGGTCTTAGTCCACCTGTTCTATAATTACCTACTTTTGCCACATATTGAACTTGTCCACTCGTTTTAAGACCCTCATTTAGCTTTTCAAGCTTATATTCACTCTTATCAAAGCAATCCGTAGACTTTGAAAGATTATTAGCAAATGTTTCAATTAAAGGATAAACAAGATTGTGAGATTTTCCTTCACCTATATAGTCTGCAATGAGGTTTTCTTTCTTAAACACAATACTAACTATTTTTGTAAGAATTCCCTGAAGTTCAGTCTTTTTAGTATCATAATTATCTATAAGATCCGAAATCAATCTATAAAAATCAAGTCCACCTAATTTTTCCCTTGCCGCATCCATTTCAGAAATATAAGACATCGCCCTCTTAAATGCAGTGGAATGACCTGCACTTAAAATGGATGGTTGCATTCTAGTCTTAATCATCTGTAATAATTCAAGCATTCTTGCTTCATCTGAGAAATCTGTATTAAGGATTAGCTCTCTCATTAAATCAAACGCTACTGGTAAATTCTCATATAAGACTTTAACTCTCACTTTACCAAGCAGTGTATACTTGTCATATTCAACATAATCTGAAAGAGACGTTGCTATTGTACTAATACCACCTGTATTTAAATTTATCTTATTCGTTAGCTCTGTATATGAGTAGTTTTTAGTATTCATAAATCCATACAGATTAGTAAGAAGTCCAACATATGGTAAGTATTCGAAAGGAATATCTTTAAGATTAAAATATAATGATACATATCCAATGCCATTAGTAAAAATATCATGTGTTATTACTTTTGTGCCGGCTATATCATTTTCTTTATATTCATAATTCTTAGCTTCTGTTTTAATATCTGAAATTTGTAAAAGAGGGATCTTCTCCAGGTCTTCCTGTGGACTTGGTTCCTCCTGATATAATTT
>JAUNIR010000081.1:1046-2826 GCA_030523345.1 Lachnospiraceae bacterium | reverse complement strand
TTGTTAATCTGTTCTTCAGAAAGAGACTTCTTGTATTCACTAAGCTTATCTGCAAGAGCCTTGTCCTTTTTAGCATTAAGTCCCCTTTCCGGCTCTAAAACAACTATTGAAGAATGGTTGTTATTTAATAAATACTTATTTATGATTTGTTCAAAGTAATCTGTATCCACCTGCTTTTTAAGGAATGCAAATGTGTCATTGGCCTCAATATGCATAAATGGATCCTTATCATCATATAGCCAGCTATCAAATGCCTGAAGCCCATACATAAGTCCCTTAGGATATCTTCCAAAATCAGCTTCTCTATACTTAAACTCGAATATGTTAATAGCAGCTCTTATCATGTCTTTGTTGAGACCATTACTAACAGCATTATTAAGTTCATCTTTTATTTCAGAAATGAAGGCATCAAGGTCTTTCTTATCTGCCCCCTTTCCAATTATTGAATAATATGGCTGAAGAATACCGTTTTCATAAACAGCATCAATGTCACTAACTATTCCTGACTTTAGCAATCTTTCTGTAAGTATTGCCCCTGGCGCACCTATAAGACAGTAATCTATGACCTGGAACGCTACATATAATTCTCTATTAAGTGCAGTATCTACAACAACGTTATATGATAAATATGTATTCTTATCTGTTGGTTCTTCATTTGTTACAGAAAACTGCTTTGTAAGCATGTATGTCTTGTCAAAAGGTTTCTGCATGACAATCGTTGAATCAATATCAATAGCCTCATACTTAGACAAATACTCTCTGTCTAAATATTCAAGACGCTCATCAATATCCATGTTTCCATACATATAAATGTAGCTGTTGCTTGGATGATAATATTTACCATGGAAATCAAGGAATTCCTCATAGGATAGCTCTGGAATAACATCGGGATCTCCACCAGACTCAACTCCATAAGGTGTATCTGGGAAAAGGGTGTTGAATATTTCTCTATCCATCATGTCATCAGGTGTCGAAAATGCACCTTTCATCTCGTTATATACAACACCATTTATCTTAATTTCTGAATCAACATCTTCAAGCTCGTATCTCCATCCTTCCTGACGGAAAATCTCATCATGCTTGTAAATATTTGGATGAAGCACTGCATCCATATATACATCCATCAAATTCTTAAAATCTTGATCATTGCATGATGCAACTGGGTAAACAGTTTTATCTGGATATGTCATAGCATTGAGGAATGTATTGAGAGACCCCTTGCAAAGTTCTACAAATGGATCTTTAACAGGATATTTATCTGATCCACATAGAACTGAATGTTCTAAAATATGTGGGAGTCCAGTTGAATTATATGGAGGTGTTCTAAATCCTATATAGAACACTTTGTTTTCATCATCATTAGATAATATGAAAATTCTTGCTCCTGTTTTTTTATGTTTTAATAGATATCCTTTGGAATTAAGGTCTTTAACTTCTTTTTCTGTAATTATCTCATATGCGTTATGCATCACTAATTCTCTCCCGGTATTTTAATGTTATATTTAATATATAATTGAACTTGATATCATATTTACAATTGACAAATGTATCTTGTTATTCTTTGTGTCTATGGCTGAATAGATGCTCATTACAATATTCATAATTACCATTACACTTAGAACAAAACCTAAATTCAAGGTCCGGATCATCTAACTCCGTACGACCACAGATTGCGCATTTATGTTTTGATATTTTTACGCCCTTCGTAGTCTCATTATTTTTCTCCGCCTCATTAACAGCCCTTTTAAATTCATTTCTTCTCTTCACTTCCCTATAGGAA
>JAUNIR010000081.1:0-1036 GCA_030523345.1 Lachnospiraceae bacterium | reverse complement strand
TGATACAATAAAGAATATGAAAATATTCAAGAGAGATACAAATAGGATCACACCCCTTATAATAATTATTGGAAGCGCTCTTGAAGAAAATACATCAATTACCATTATCACAGCATATAATATTGCCATCCATTTAATCTTAATTGGTATTATAAAATATAGCATTACATGCATATCTGGATATAGCGCGGCAAATACAAGGAATATGGACATGTTTACATAATATGTCGTAACGTACATGCTTATTACATAGCCTACCTCCTGTGGATCATTAGGACTTGCATAGGCGAAAAAAGCATATAATAGAAATGCCCCTATTAGTGTAAATATCATTCCAGAAAAAATATAGACATTGTACCTAAACGCACCCCATGTAATTTCAAGGCTTTTACCCAGTGAGTAATAAAAAAACAACATAATTATTGTAAATATTCCTAACGAAGAAGGTGGAACAATAATCCATGTTACTACTCTCCATATCTGTCCATGAACAATTTCATAAGGATTAAGTCTTAAAAAGTCCATAGTTCCTGTTAATTGCAAAATATATCCTATTACATATGCAATAATTATATACAATGACAAATTATTTACTGCATATTTTCCAAACTTTCTTTCTGCTTTATTTAATAAACTGTTCATATATAGTAATCCCATCTTTTTTATTTAAATTATATGCCCCAAATATGTTTATTCTGTGTAATAAATATAAACATAGAATTAGCGCATTATCCTTTATATTTTACCACGAACATGTAAAATAATCGAGCATAAGAAAACCCCAACACTCACGTGTCGGGGCCCTCCCAAAATCGAACTAGATTCGAAATATTATTATATTATTTTGCCTGTCTCTTTCTCTTGATATTGGCAATTGCTACTGCAACGATAGCACCCATACTTGCAAGAAGGAGTAATGTCCATAAGAAGATGTTGAATGCATCTCCTGTTACAGGTCCAAGTCTCTCACCGAGAACACCTGACTTAGGTGCTGCACGTACACCGAGAACTCCTGATAATACGCCACCTGAACGTC
>JAUNIR010000237.1:968-1743 GCA_030523345.1 Lachnospiraceae bacterium | reverse complement strand
ATGAAGAAAGAAAAAACTATTGAGGAAGAATGGAGTAAACAATGGAAGATACGATTTTTTTACTGAGCAGGGATGAATATCTGAGATATAGAGAATTTATTCCTCAGTTAAATTTTAACTGGTGGCTTCGTTCTCCCAGTAATTGTGTGGGTGCGGACTATGTTGTTTTCGTACTCCGCGACGGTTCCCCCAATGTCGCGCGAGTGAACAATCCATACATTTGGGTTCGTCCAGCCTTGCGTCTAGACAAAGTGAAAATTAAAGTATATGAGAATATCTTTGTTTACTGCGGGATTACTTGGGTTAAAATTGATAAGAATATTGCCATATCTGAACTTCCAATTAGCCTGCAAATTTTTAATAAAGACAAAAGCAATAATTATGAAAAAAGCGATATTAGAAGTTATATTTTAAATTGGCTTGAAAAAAGGAAAAATTATTAATGAAAAAGTTTAAAACTGATGATGGAGGCTAATGTAACTAATGAAAGACGTAATTTATTTGCTTAGTGAGAAAGAATATTTTAAATATAAAAAAAATATAAGCAATGTTAATTGGGCTTGGTGGCTTCGGTCTAAGGGCGAAGAACAGGATAATGCACTTAAGGTTTATTCGGATGGTTCTTCTATAAGTGATTTTGTAGATGATAAAAATGTTGGAATTCGTCCAGTTTTGGACTTGAATGACGCAGAAATTGAAATATCTGGCGATTTTTTTGTTTACTGTGGCATTACTTGGCTGAAGATAACAGAAGAATTAGCAATTTCAGAATTAC
>JAUNIR010000237.1:0-946 GCA_030523345.1 Lachnospiraceae bacterium | reverse complement strand
AGTCAAACAACTATGAAACAAGTGAAATAAGGGAATGGCTTTTAAAATGGTATGAAGAAAGAAGAAATTTTTGATGAATGCTTGACAAGATAGGGAGAATATGCTATAATACGTAAGTGGCTTAGGAAAGTGAAGTGACAAATTAAATGGTTGAACAAAAATTTAAGTGGAGGTATGGCCGAGTGGTTGAAGGCGGCGGTCTTGAAAACCGTAGACGGCTGAAACCGTCCGTGGGTTCAAATCCTACTACCTCCGTGCATAAAGGAATGGGCAACATAGCCTGTTCCTTTTCTTTTTATATGACAGTTAAAAATAGTTTACATATGCCGCGTGCCCGCCGTTTTGTTAAATCTGTCTACTATGCTTGACTTTTTCGCGCGCCTATGTTATAATGTACACACAAAAACGAAGGGAGTAAAAGCAATGATTTTTATCTTTGTAGACGATGAAAGGAAGTCGCCGTTCACCAACGAAACATTTCCCATCAAAGGCACCACCGTGCTAACCTGTCGCACTTACAATTCCGCCATTAATACCATCCAACATTGTGTTGAGCAAAATGTTCCGTTCATGCTTGACCTTGACCACGACCTCGGCGAAGAAAAAACGGGTTATGATATTTGTAAATATTTGGTTGAGAATGAAATCAGCCCAATCAAAGTAGTTCTTCACACGCAAAATGTTGTAGGACGCATGAACATGCGTCAGCTTCTCAATCGTTATGGTTATAACGTGGGCGAATATTAATTCGCTACACTTGACATCCCGCCTCATTTATGCTATAATAAAAGAAAGATAGGTGTATATTAATGCAGAAGTATGAAACCATGAAGAAGATTATCGCTGTTGCTATGTTGAGCGTTCTTGCCTATGCGGCGTTTATGATGTGGTATATTGATAAGACTTATGATATGGATAAGCATCTTACAGCCGCCATCCATGAATA
>JAUNIR010000001.1:99362-144686 GCA_030523345.1 Lachnospiraceae bacterium | reverse complement strand
AGCTCCATCTTACCGGATTCGATTTTTGAGATGTCTAAGATATCATTTATGATTGCTAAAAGATTATAGGAAGAATTTCTTATATCTTCTGCCTGTTCCTTATCCTTAACCGGAATTTCACTTTTTAATAATAATTCTGAAAAGCCAACTATAGCATTAAGTGGTGTTCGTATTTCATGAGACATATTAGCAAGGAACGTACTCTTTGCAAGGCTATTTGCTTCAGCAAGCTTCTTGGCTTCCACAAGCGAGTTCATCATCTCATTAATATGTGTCATATCCTTGATTGTAATAATAAAGCCAATTATATCGCCATAGTTATCTTCAATCCTACTTGTCTGTATCTGAACTGGAATATCACCCACCATAGAAGTCGTATCATCTGTTCTATGATTTCCTTCATATACCAAGAAATTGTCATCTAACCTGAATATGTCAGTAATAAATATACTTTCATCATTCCTTCCATCAAACGTTTCTGCAAATATATCCTTTGCAGCTTTATTCGAAAGCTTTAATTCTCCGTCTGGAGTAAACACCATAACTGGCTCTGACACAGATGCATATATGTACCTCGACATGTTCATAGGTGTAATTCTTGTTTTGTTAAAATCAACAATAGCATAATAAATTACTAAAAGTCCTAGGAACTGAGAAATACTACTTCCTGGAATAGCACCTATTCCAAACATAGGTAAAATAGTATCAAGAATCATTCCTGCGAATACAATGAGAAGCGTCACTCCCATCTTATATCCTGTTACTTTACTTCTTCTATTTTCAGCATACCTAATCATATAGATAATAGATATTGTCATATTTACTGCATATATAAGCGAATAAATAGTATAAATATTATTAATCAAGCCTGGCATAAATGTATATGTCATGCCATATTCGCCCATATAATACAAGGTAACATTAGGATTAACAACTGGGAAATATATCAGCAATCCAGACGCCGCAAATACACAAAAACTAATATAAGCTTTACGTGGAATTTTTACTAAGATTCCCACAAGTACCTGCGCAAGAACCAGATACCCAAACACGCCAATCATACCTATTGTTCTTCCCCAATAAGCAATTGCCGTGTTACTTGTAAGGAACACCATTCCAAAGCCATAACACCATATAGAACTAGAAAAACAAAGGTATCCCAGGATAGTATTTCCTGCGTATTCCCTAAACTGTTTTCTTACAGCGCTTATACCTAAGTAAAACGCCGCTGCTCCAAAACTCAATAATATAATTGAATAAATCTGTGCCAAATACATTCTTTCACCAAATCTAAAATCTCTATAATATTAATTTCTGAATTTATTTCATATTGATGAGCCCAAGACCACCAAGACAAACAATTATACCTACTATTTTATTCCATGAAATATTTTCTTTATAGCAAGCATATCCGACAAAAATCAAAATAACAGCCAGCACTGATGCTTGAACAATCTGCATCACGCTAATTGGCCATCCTGCCTTATAAGCATAAATGCTGCCCACCTCTAGCCCTATAATTACAAGTCCTAACACAAAAGGTGCCCAGTTAAGTTTATGATACTCCTCAATTATATTTCCACCCTTATTAAGTATGTAAAACATAATAAGCGAAATAATCGCACTTAAAATATATGTGATAGTTAACGACGCGAAAGGATCCATATTATCCGGAACAGATTTTGCACATATCTGATAAAAAACATTTGACAATACTATAAGCCCAAGTGGCCATATAAAACTAAACATGTGTATTTCCTTCCTATTGTTGATTGTACTCTCACCTAATCTATCTTATCACGGTCAAAGACTATATGCTATAATAATGCAAAAAACAGGAGAACAAAATCAATGTTTAGGGAAATAAGACGAATTAAAAATAAAATATCTGAAGAAGAATGTAAGAGACTATTAAAAGAAAACAAACGTGGCAGTTTTTCTGTCAATGGCGATGATGGCTATCCTTTTTCTATTCCAATTAACTTTTACTATTGTGAAGAAGATAACCGAATTTACTTCCACAGTGCTAAAAGCGGACACAAAATAGACTCCATAAACCGTGATAATAAAGTATGTTTTACAACCTGGGATGATGGATACAAAGTTGAAGGTGATTGGGCTTATTACGTATCATGTTGCGTAGTATTTGGAAAAGCAACACTTATTACCGACCCTGATCTGACATTAAAAAGAATTCGTGAATTTGCCCTAAAATACTATCCAACCGAAGAAGAGGTCGATGAAGAAATCAAACAAAGCATAAAAAATGTCCAGCTTGTAGCCATTAATATTGAACATATCTCTGGAAAAAAAATTCACGAGAAATAGTATAATTTGCTGATTAATTCACAGCCTAATTTTAGGTTGTCTTAATCAGCAAAAAGCTTTCTTTTTCGCTCTATCATTTCATCTATTTTTTCCATATACAATGCAACATCTTTCACATTGTCACAACGTTCAATTCTGCCATCACCATAAACTCTCTTAGTGACTGTTCCAGCACCGAGGGCTACTATTGTCTGAATCTCCTCCATAATGAGTATATTATAAATTCCTTCTTTTCCTTCAGAAGAATATCCTGTGTTTTCATAATTTCCTGTCATATTCTTCTGGCGATACAGATAATATGGAGACATATTAAGGTCCTTTGCACAAATCATTTGTGCTTCCATCATATAATCTGTAATTTCTGATTTTATTTCTGGATGAGCTTTAAGATACTCATCCATATGGGCTGCTCTCTTTATAGCCATAGAATGAACAGTAATACTATCCGGTGCAAGTTTACCTATTTCGTCAAAAGTATATTTAACCATATCGTCCGACTCACCTGGTAACCCCAAAATCAAGTCTGTATTAATATTATCGAAATATTTTCTCGCCAAATGAAACGCATCTCTAAACTGTTCAACCGTATGAGCACGGCCTATAAGCCTTAGAGTATCTTCATTCATTGTCTGTGGATTTACTGATATTCTTGTAACTCCATTTCTTTTAAGTGACTCGAGTTTTTCCTCGGTAATACTGTCTGGTCTTCCTGCCTCTACAGTGATTTCTTTACAATAGGATAAATCGAGTTTTTCTCTAATATAGTCAAAGAGTTCATCAAACTGATAAGGCAAAAGTGTTGTTGGTGTTCCTCCGCCTATATAAATAGTATCTATTATTCTATCTGAAAATTCATCTGCAACATAATCTATTTCCTTTTTTAGACATTCAATGTAGTCATCAACCTTGTCTTTCCATTTAGAAATAGCATTAGAAGTAAACGAACAATATAAACATGTTGTTGGGCAGAAAGGAATTCCAATGTATATGCTATAACCTTTTGTTCCATGAAGTGATTCAATTATTCCTAGTTCCTTCTTTGCAATTGATATAGCAAGTTCTATCTTTTCATCAGATACAAGATATTCATCTCTCAAAAATTCGAAAATCTCCTCATCTGATTTTCCTTCTGCCAGCATCCCCATAGGAAGTTTTGTAGGTCTTATTCCCGTAAGAGTTCCCCATGGCAGTTTTTTACCAGTAATATCAGACAACAGGCAATAAACAGATCTTTTGATTTTATTCTTATATTTAGGTCTTTCCTCTTCTTCATTTTTAACAGAAATCTCTCCTAGCATTGACTCTGCAAGTTCGACTCTATATAAAAAATCACCAGTCTCATCAACACTACATATTTCAACATCTTCCCTTGGATAAAAGGCCTTTGTCAAAGAATGCATATCATAACTAAAACTATTATCTGATATATAAATCTTCATTAAACTTCTTCTCCTAAAAATAAGGTGCCAAACGACACCTTATTTATATATTTATATTAACAAAATGGATTATATTTTCTCTCATGCCCTATTGTGGTTGACTCGCCATGCCCAGGATAAACCTTAATATCATCGTCAAGCTTCATAAGCTTTTCTTTAAGGGATCTATCCAACATGCCACCACTTCCTGTAGGCAAATCTGTTCTTCCACATGACCCCGCAAATAACGTATCTCCTGCGATAAGAAGACCTTCTTCCTCATTAAGATAGCACGCACTACCTTCTGTGTGACCCGGAGTTGAAATCATTTTAATTTTAATCCCTGCTATCTCAACTACCTCACCATCTTTTAGTAGAACATCCGGACTTATTGTACAGCTTCTGCCGGTCTGATTTGACACATTAAGATCTGCCGATGCCAAAACATTCTTTTCAAGCTCAGAGGCATAGACCTTAACATCCGCTTTTTCCTTAAGTTCATTAACCCCTAAAATATGATCAAAATGGCCATGTGTGAGCATAATTGCTGCAACCTTAATATCATTTTTTAATAGTGCATTATATATACCTGCACCATCAGCAGCCGGGTCAAATACTATTGCTTCTTTTTTTTCGTCATCATATACAAAATAGCAGTTCGTCTGAACATAGCCAATTGTCATGTATCCAATTTTAATACTCATAACTACCTCAGAATACTATCCTTTAGTTCTCTCGACATCCAAAACACCATCAATAGCGCGTAGTCTGTCAATAACATTCTTAAGTTCTTCCCTGCCCGATGTTTCAAATGAAAGAGATGTAACTGCCGTACCATTTTTTCCTGGCCTACCATTTACAGAGATAACATTAACATTCTTTTCTGTAAGAACTCTTGTTATCGCCATAAGCATTCCCGGCTTATCACCCATATAGACCGTAATCTCAGCAACATACTTTGATTTATTCTGTAATATATCTTCTGCCCAGTCGGCTTCTATTATTCTTACCCTTTCAAGTTCAGGAAGATTAATCATATTTACACAATCTGTTCTGTGAATAGAAACGCCTCTTCCCCTTGTAACAAAACCAATAATCTCATCACCAGGTATTGGAGAACAACACTTTGAAAAATGAACCGAAATATCATCCATTCCCTGGACCGTAATTCCACCTTTTCCCCCAGTGTGTTTATGCTTGTCTCGATTTGCATCGTTAATACTTTTAGCTAGATCTTCATCAGACACAATTGCAGGGTGATCTCTGTCATAAAGTTCCTGCATTTTGTTTATTATCTGACCTTCTCTGAGTCCACCATGTCCTACAGCCGCACTAACTGCATCCCAATCATGGAATCCGTACTTTTTCATTACAGGTTCCATATATTCTGGAATCATAATTTTCTCAGGATCAATTCCTTTAGCCTTACAATAGCCAAGCATCATTTCTTTACCCTTGGCTATATTTTCTTCCTTAAGTTCACTTCTGAACCATTGTTGAATTTTGTTACGTGCCTGTGATGATTTAACAATATTAAGCCAATCTCTACTTGGTCCATGAGAATTCTGAGAGGTTACAACCTCTACTCTATCTCCATTCTGAAGAATATAATCATTCTTCACCATCTGACCATTTACTCTGGCACCTACCATTTTATTTCCAACAGCGGTATGAACACTGTATGCAAAATCTATTGGTGTTGATCCAGCAGGAAGGTTCTTAACATCTCCTGTTGGTGTAAATACATAAACCGTATCTGAATATATGTCAAAATCTGACTTTACCGTACTAAGGAATTCCTTATTGTCAGACATATCCTTCTGCCACTCAAGAATCTGATGTAGCCAGGACATTTTTTCCGCTTCAGAATCCTCGACTTTTTTACCATTCGATACTTCTTTATATTTCCAATGTGCAGCAATACCATACTCAGCAGTCTTGTGCATATCATATGTTCTAATCTGTATTTCAAATGGTGTACCAGTTTTCCCAACTAATGTTGTGTGAAGAGACTGATACATATTTGGCTTAGGCATTGCTATATAATCTTTGAATCTTCCAGGTATTGGCTTATACATCTCATGAATAATACCAAGTGCCGCATAGCAATCCTTTATTGATTCTACAATAATTCTCACAGCAAAAAGATCATAAATCTGATCAAGAGTTTTGTCTTGATTAAGCATTTTTCGGTAAATACTAAAGAAGTGTTTTACACGTCCATCGATTTCAGCCTTGATTGAAGCCTCTTCCATCGCCTCAGACACTTCATCTACGATATTTTGAACAAATGCCTCTCTCACAGATTTTCTAACAGCAATTTTATCTGCCAGATCTCTATATACCTCTGGTTCAAGGTACTTAAGAGATAAGTCATCAAGTTCGACTTTTACTTTAGAAATACCTAGTCGTTGCGCAAGAGGTGCATATATGTCCATTGTTTCTCTTGCGATTTCCTTTTGCTTTTCAGGCGACTGATGAGAAAGAGTTCTCATATTATGAAGTCTGTCTGCAAGCTTAACCATAATAACTCGAATATCCTTAGCCATGGCAAGGAACATTCTTCTTAAATTATCTGCCTGATATTCAAGCTTATCGTTGTTGTATTTAATCTTTTCAAGCTTTGTAACTCCATCAACAATCATGGCCACATCATGGCCAAATTCACGCTCTATATCTTCATCCGTCATTATTGTATCTTCTACAACATCGTGAAGAAGACCAGCAACAATTGACTCCTTATCTAGCTGAAGATCTGCTAAAATAATAGCTACACAAAGCGGGTGAACAATGTATGGTTCTCCCGATTTACGTAGCTGTTCCTTATGTGCCTCTGAGGCTACATTATATGCTTTTTCGATTAAGGAAATATCATCTGAAGGGTGATATTTTTGCACACGAGTAATAAGGTCCCTGTAAAGTTCTTCGGGACTGATGAATTCTTTCATAGCCTCAATTCGGCCATCATCAATAATCAATTCGCGTCTTTCTCTCTCTAGTGATCTATCCATAATCAATTACTAATTTTACTGAATACCATCAGGATTATTCTTCTGGAACCTCCAAGCATCTTCACACATCTTGTCGATGTCCCTTGTTGCCTGCCAATGAAGTTCTTCTTCTGCCTTAGTAGGATCTGCATAGCATGTTGCAATGTCCCCTGCACGTCTTTCTTTTATTTCGTATGGGATATCTTTTCCTACTGCCTTTGAAACGCTATTAATGACTTCTAACACACTATATCCATTACCTGTTCCAAGGTTGTAAATTTTAACACCATTATCTGATGTAGACTTCATTTCATCAATTTTCTTAAGAGCACACACATGACCTTCAGCAAGATCGACTACATGAATATAGTCTCTAACCCCTGTGCCATCTTTTGTATCATAATCGTTTCCAAATACGCCAACTTTTTCCAATTTGCCAACAGCAACCTGTGTAACATATGGAAGAAGGTTATTCGGAATTCCCTTAGGATTTTCTCCTAAAAGACCAGACTCATGTCCACCTATAGGATTAAAATATCTAAGAAGGATTACATTCCATTCTCCGTCAGATACACATATGTCTGTTAATATCTGCTCTATCATAAACTTTGTACGTCCGTATGGATTTGTAACACCTCCAGTTGGACAATCCTCAGTAATTGGAACAAATGCAGGATCTCCATATACTGTTGCTGATGATGAGAACACTATGCTCTTACAGCCATAATTCCTCATCACGTCACATAGATTAAGAGTACTCATCAAGTTATTCTCATAGTATTCAATAGGCTTTCTTACTGATTCTCCCACTGCCTTATATCCTGCAAAATGAATTACTGAATCTATGCTTTCGTTTTTAAAAATGTCCTCTACTGCAGCTTTATCTAATAAGTCTACATTGTAAAACTTAACATTTTTGCCTGTAATCTTCTCTATTCTGTTAACTGCTTCCTGACAAGAATTGTAAAGATTATCAACTATTACTACTTCGTATCCTGAATTGATTAACTCTACACATGTATGTGAACCGATAAATCCGGCTCCACCTGTAACTAAAACTGACATAATAACCTCCTTAGCAATACCTATAATATTCTACACCCTTTTTTGTATAAATTCCACAAGATAAATCACCAAAACATGTATTTTATGTAGTACCTATTTTATTGATTATCAAAGTAGGCCTTTCCTCTTGTAGGCTTAAAATATGTCCTTAAATAACCGTCTTTTGATACTATAATGAATTCATTTGTTGATTCCAAATAGTAGACATCATCTCCATCCTCTTTTTCAAACTTGTGAAGCTTATTAGGGCTAGTTAACATAACATTTGCACCTTGTAGATATTCTTCCTTTGTATCATATGGAAATTCTTTTCCATGTTTTTCAAAATGTTCTTCCCATAATCTGTTGTTACGAAAGCTGTACGTTATGTCAACCGCATTCTCGTTTTCTACAAGTTCTGTATCACCTGACTCAATTTCAATAGTCTCGGTTTCATTTGGTTCAGTTCCAAATTCCTCTGTTCCATTAAAAGATCTAGCAATACCAAATACTATCAAAAGCACAATGAGTGCTATTATTTGCTTCAAATTCTTTTTTACATACTCCATAAATGTCCTCTTTTTTGTATATTTTTTTCTTTAAATTTTATATAAACACCGCCCATTATTGTACCATATTTTCGCTATTTTCACGATTTACTATGAATTTTTGCTATGCTAAAATTGATTACTGTGTGAAATGATTGTTTAAGGTGGAGAATATTATGAGTGAAATGAAAGAAAACAAAATGGGAACTATGTCAGTTGGAAAACTACTTATTTCCATGTCACTACCTATGATGATTTCAATGATTGTACAAGCCATGTACAACATTGTAGACTCTATATTTGTATCAAGAATTCACGAAGATGCTCTGACTGCTGTATCTATGGCATTCCCATTACAGTCACTCTGCATTGCTCTTGGTGCCGGAATGGGTGTTGGTGTTAACGCACTTTTGTCCAGATCTCTTGGTGCAAAAGACCAGAAAATGGTCAATAAAAGCGCTATGAACGGTATTTTTCTTACTCTCGTTAATTATATTCTGTTTCTCTTAATTGGTCTCACCCTTGTTAAGCCATTCTATATGATTCAGACAGATTCCCAGGATATTATTAATTACGGTACTCAATACTTATCTGTTGTATGCTGTTTCTCTTTTGGAATGTTCTTTCAGTTCATATTCGAGAGACTTCTTCAGTCTACAGGGCGAACTTTCCAGACTATGATCACACAGACAACCGGTGCCATCATTAATATCATTCTTGATCCTATTTTCATATTTGGTCTATTTGGCGTCAAGGCTTACGGTGTAAGAGGTGCCGCCATAGCAACCGTAATAGGTCAGATTGTAGCAGCTATATTTGCACTAATTATGAATCTTAAAGTAAATAAAGAAATTCAGTTTTCCCTTAAAGAATTTAAGCCCGATTTACATATTATTGGATTGATCTATAAAGTAGGTTTTCCATCTATTATCATGCAAAGTATAGGCTCATTAATGGTATTCTGTCTTAACAAAATACTCATTGTATTTACCTCTACTGCTGTTGCGGTGTTTGGCGTATATTTCAAGCTTCAGAGCTTTGTGTTTATGCCAGTATTTGGACTTAACAATGGAATAATACCTATAATTGCATATAACTATGGAGCTGAAAAGAAAAAGCGAATGCTCGATACCGTAAAATGTGCATTACTTGTTGCTTTCTCGATTATGACAGTAGGTTCTATCGTATTTATTTCAATACCAGACAAACTATTGTCCATGTTTGATGCTTCCGAAAATATGCTCACAATGGGTATGGTGGCCCTCAGAACAATAGCAATTCACTTTCCTGTGGCCGCTATATGTATTGTTTTAGGCTCTACATTCCAGGCTCTCGGAAATGCAATATATTCAATGTTTGTTTCAATTGCACGTCAGATTGTCGTGCTCATTCCTGTTGCGTATTTTCTATCCCAACTTGGAAATGTTAACTATGTCTGGTGGTGTTTCCCAATCGCCGAAGTCATGTCATTGTCAATCACTCTTATCTTCTTCTTTCGAATGAAGAAGATGGTAATTGATCCAATTCCTAATTAAAATAAAATGATATATAAAAAAGCGCCTGTTCGGCGCTTTTTTCTTCTACTTTCTACTCCAAGTCTGGAAAGTATACTCCGTATCAAAATATGTCTGCTCTTCTGATTCATATGTAATTTCCCATTCATCGTCTTTTTCAAGATTAGGAAAAAATGAATCAGCTTCATATCCCCATCTGATCTTAGTCACCTCACATGTATCAACATATGGCAACATCTGCTTATAAACACTATCTCCACCGATAATATATACGTCATCAGTTGGATAATTTTTAAGTTCATCTAACAGTTCATCAATGCTATGAACTATTATAGCATCACCAGCTTTATAATTAGCGTCCTTTGTCAAAACAATGTTAGTTCTATTTTTCAATGGTTGTCCATTAGGAAATGTAGCCATCGTTTTTCTTCCAAGAACTACAACTTTCCCACTTGTAATCTCTCTGAATCTCTTCATATCGCTTGGGATACTTACGAGAAGCTTTCCCTTATTACCGATTGCCCAGTTCTTATCAACTGCAACTATTGCCTTCATATATTTGTACCCTTTCTATCACTCACACTAAATAGCTACAGGTATCGTAATTTGTTCGCCAAACTGATATCCCTCAAGCTTAACATCATCTTTAGTGAACTGATAAAAATCCTTAATCTCCGGATTAATCCAAAACTTAGGTGCATCAAACGTAGGACGAGCAATAAGTTCTTCAACTAATGGTATATGTCTGTCATAGATATGAGCGTCTGCTATAACGTGCATAAACTCACCTACGTACATATCACAAACCTGTGCCAGCATATGTACAAGCACCGCATATTGAACAACATTCCAGTTATTTGCAGTAAGTACATCCTGAGATCTCTGATTGAGAATAGCATTAAGAGTAAGTTTATCTTCCCCCTTACGCTGTGTAACATTAAATGTCATAGAATATGCGCATGGATAAAGATTCATTTCATGAAGGTCCTGATGTACATATATATTAGTCATAATTCTTCTTGAAAATGGATTGTTTTTGAGATCAAATATCACTCTATCTACCTGATCCATCATACCTTCTTTGTACTGATGCTTAACTCCCATCTGGTATCCATATGCCTTACCAATAGAACCCGTTTCATCAGCCCATGCATCCCATATACGAGAAGAAAGCTCATTAACATCATTGCACTTCTTCTGCCATATCCAAAGAAGTTCATCTGTAGCACTTTTTAATGCAGTCTTTCTAAGTGTAATAATTGGGAATTCCTTTCTTAAATCGTAGCGATTAACAACGCCGAATTTTTTAATTGTATAGGCACTAGCACCATCCTCCCAATGTGGACGAACCTTTTCTCCTTCTGTAGAGCACCCATTATCAAGAATATCTCTACACATATCTATAAACACTTTGTCTGCATAACTCATTTTGTAGTCTCCTGTAGATTATTATATTGCCTATTATATATGCCTACCAATTAAAATCATCTATCCCACTTATCGCATAATGAATTAATTTGATCTGCAAATTTCGCCAAATCTTTATTTGCTCCACCTTCATTATGCTGTATAACCATAAGCAGTCTCTGTCCTGCTGCAAGAAGTCTTTCGAATACAGCAGATACAGCTTTTCTTTTTTCTGTCTTAGCAATTCTAATGCCTGATGCAACGTTTTCGAATTCACCAGTCGCTAGATTAAAGCATGTTCCAGAATACGGTGCATACGCATCCAGACCGAACTGTTCCGTTATGAGGTCTGCGAATTTATCTGTAACATCATCATCGCCATGAACAACGAAGACTTTATCTGGCCTATTTGTAAATCCTTTAAGCCAATTCATAAGTCCTTCCTGGTCCGCATGACCTGATACGCCCTTAAGCTGCATTATTTTTGCTCTTACTTCAACTGTTTCTCCAAACAGTCTTATTTCCTCTGCCCCATCTATAATGGCTCGTCCTGGCGTTCCTATTGACTGATATCCCACAAATAAAATCGTACACTCTTCTCTCCAGAGGTTATGTTTTAAATGGTGCCTAATTCTTCCAGCATCACACATACCTGCCGCAGAAATGATAACTTTAGGTTCTGAATCGAAATTTATAGCCTTTGACTCATCAGATGTAATAGAAAGATTAAGTCCTCTAAAATTAATAGGGTTTATCCCTTTATTTACAAGTTCCATAGCCTCTTCGTCGAAGCATTCTGAAACATTCTTATTAAACACTCCTGTTGCTTCTACAGCCAACGGAGAATCTACATATACAGGGAAGTTGTCATGACCCTTAACAAGCCCCTCTGCCTTGATTTGTCTAATGAAATACAGGATTTCCTGAGTACGTCCAACGGCAAATGATGGTATTACAACATTTCCTCCCTTATCAAATGTTTCCTGAATAATTTGTGACAATTCCGAAACATAATTAAGACGTGACTTCTCATGAAACCTATCACCATATGTAGACTCTATAAGTACGTAATCAGCTTCATCTATAGTAGCTGGATCTTTTATTAGCGGCTGGTTGCTATTTCCTATATCTCCAGAAAAAACAATCTTTTTGCTAATATCACCCTCTGTTATCCATACCTCTATGGCAGAGGATCCTAATAAATGCCCTACATCAGTAAATCTTATAGAGATACCATCCGCCACCTCAACTACTGAGTTATACGGGCATGGAACAAGCAATTTTATTGCAGTCTCAGCATCCTGCATAGTATATTCTGGCACAAACTCCTGTCTCTTCGAAGAACGCTGTGCTTTTCTATTTCTCCACTCAGCTTCCTGCATCTGTATATGTGCAGAATCTCTTAACATTATGGAGCATAAGTCTGCAGTTCCCTTTGTTGCGAAAATTTGTCCTCTAAACCCTCTGGCACAAAGCTTTGGAAGCATACCAGAGTGATCTATATGTGCGTGAGTTAAAAACACATAATCAATTGCTGCCTCTGGTACAGGAAGCTCCGCATTTTCATACAGATTTACCCCCTGCTCCATGCCGTAGTCTACAAGAACATTTTTACCTGCTACATTCATGTAGTGGCAACTACCGGTCACTTCATGAGCCGCTCCAATAAAGGTTAATTTCATAATTATCCACCCCCGTAAACAATTATTTTATAACTACATACCTACATATGCTGTCGCCATATTTGAAGAAAGATTAAAGTTGTTAAATACGTATGCATTTATTGGTCCCACATATCCTGGTGGTACCATAATTTTGCCAGTAACCGTATTTCCTTTTCCCCAGAGAGTTAAATCTGTCGCATCCGGAACTACTTTTCCCGCTTCGTCAAATGTAACACCTGTTGAAACTCCATATAAATATAGTCTACTCTCAGGTTCAAGACCTGTAAGTGTATAATTCACTTCTCCTGTTGCAATGTTATAAGAATTAATCTTAATAGCAAGAGCTGGTGGTGTTAAATCATCAACAACCACTTTAGATGCCGAAGTTGTAATAATTGGCGCAACTGTTGCTTTAGTAACACCTTTCTTAAGTCCAAAATAGTTTGCTATTCCCTGTGCATCTAAGGCTGCTAACTTTGCCCAATCCAAGGCATCATCAACCTTTGTTACATCATGTGGGTTATCTAAATATCCATGTTCAAGAATAATTGTAGGAATATTGGCTGATGCGCCATGTCTTATAAGTCCATAGTAGTCTCCACTTTTTCCAATACGTGTCTTAACGCCTTTATCAATCATTCCCGCAGTCGTCCACTGCTTCATAATGGACTTACCAAGAGATGCCCCCTGCGAATAAAGTGGTCCACATGGAACAAATATTTCACTACCATACATTAAGTGCCTTGTAGAAGCATTGAAATGAACCGATACAACTGCGTCTGCTCCAACAGCTTTTGCCATATCAATTCTTTCCTTAAGGCCAATTTCAACGTCCATATTTCTTGACATGAAAACTTTTACATTTCCATATTTCTCAAGTTCTGACTTAAGTGCAGCCGCTGTCAGTAACGTAATATCCTTTTCCTGCAGACCACCATAACACGCCCCCAGGTTTGTAGCGACAGTTGCTGGTCCACCATGTCCTGGATCAATTAATACTGTTACCGTTTTTTTTGCTGCTGCAGATGTATCAACAGATGCCATTATAAATACAACAATAACTGTTGATACTATCAGTAATACTTTAAATAGTCTCTTCATACTTTCCCTTACTTAAAAGCGCCTTCAATAATGTCTTTTGCCTTACCAGAATCTGCAGAAACTGACAAAATTGCATATTCCTTACTTGTAATGATAACTGCATCCTTAAGCTTAGGAACTTCTTCTGGTACATAATCTGTGAAGTTCTCTGTCTGTTCTTCAACTCTCTGTTCGAACGCAGTTTTTGCCTTTGATGCGCTGTCTGAATCCTTGCACTTTAATACAACAACTTCTTCAGCTGTAGCACCTGAGCTCTCGTAGATATAAGCCTCTTCAATATCAACATCAGCAAAGTTTAAAAACATCTTTGCAGTATCCAAATCCACTTCTGAAATCTGATCCGTATACTTTATATTTTCAACAAGGTCTGAAGCAAGCTTTGCTGCATCTACACTCTTTTCTTCCTCAGCTGCAGCCTCTTCTGTAGAACCTACATTGATGGAAATATCATGTACTTCCTTTTCTTCTGCATTACAACCAACTGTCAAAAGCATTGCTGTGCCTACAAGCACTGAAATCATTAATTTTTTCATAATATACTCTCCTAATTTTATTAATTAACTGGTGGCCAAATAACCGCCTGCTTACTTAACGCATCTATCCACTGTGGCATGTACTTACTGTACATATGTATTCCATCCGCAGTTGTCTCTGCCTTGAGCGCTCCTGTTTCGTCTGCAAAATAAGGACCTGCATCAACATAATAACATTTCATAAGTTCTGCAAATGACTTTAAATTTTCATTACGCTTTAATATATTCTCATTACAATGAACCCTATCTGTCTGAGACTTAACTTGAGTCACTGGTAATATCGCCTGAATATAAATAATTGCCCTAGGCTGCATCGCTCTTAAATCATTTATAAAACTTGTATATGCTTCAATAAATGGCTCATCTGTTACTGTTCCAAGTTCATTGAGTCCAACCTTAATGTATATCTTTGTAAACTTGTCATATGGCATGACATCAAAAATTGGAACTTTACCATTTGGTGTCTGAACAACCTTAAATGTCTTATATTTGTAAAGCTGGAACGATGTCACCGCATAGAATGTAGCATTTGTTCCAGAATTCATAGCAAGTCCAGCAACCCTTGAATCACCAATAAATAAAGCATCATCAAAATAACTCAAATCCACTTCAGTATATGGTAGTGGATAATCTGCCATAGGATCTATATTTTCGGCGCTTACCTCACTAACCTGCGCCGGCGAAGGCAAACTATTTACTAATGTATCTCCTTCATCCCCAGCTCTTACAACCTTTTCGATTCCTGAAATTTCAGATGTAATTGCAAGCGGAGCTCTTTCCTCTTCTTTTTCAACAGGAGTTTCTTTTTCCTCTTCCTCAACGTCTGATTGCTCGGTTTCTGTTTCGTCCTTAGAGGCACTCATAAGTCCCTTAACACCACCATTATCAGTAAGTTCCTTGATATTTCCTCCCTTATCCTCAAATTTTGGAGGTTCAAATCCTTTTAGAACATTCAGGTCAGAGCTTTCAAATTCTATTGTCTGTGTATCCGCAACAATTATTCTATTCGGAAAAGCCATTTCATATACTTCATTTACCGTACTATTAGTATCCCACATCGCAAGAAATAATCCTGCACCTGCTGCAATAAATGCAAGTAATATGAGCGCTAGTAAAATTGTAAAGGTTCTAGCTGTCTCCTTCATTTCATACTCCATAATACAATCTATCGCTTACTTCATAAGCTTATAAAAATGATTGTCTTCATTCAAAAAATCAAAATTATATAAAAACAAAATATCAGAATCTTTATGATCACTGACTAGTTCTTTTATTGACTCTTTAGCATATCTTAAATCTAATACAATAATATCCTCATAGTCATATGTTAAAAATGGTATGAGGCAGTTTGCATATGAATCCTTAAATATTATAAGACTCTTTCCATTTTTAGTAGACGTCTTAACATCACATCTACCAAAATTTCCTCTCATAAACATTCCGTATTTATCAAATGCCGAAAGCTTATCTGTATCTAGAAGACCAGCATATTCTTTCCCATCTGCGCTATATTTTAGGACTGGAATATCGTAATAAGTAATGATATCTGAATTGACAAAAAGTCCTTTATATTTTGCATACAACGTTCCCAAGAAATCTCCTGCTTCCATGGCCTTAACGTTTTCTGAAATAGCAGACAAATCAATTGGGTTTTCTGATATTTCTTGATATGCATAATATGCACCATTTGTCGTCCAGTGGTGATCTGTTCTGTAATAGATATACTCGTCCTCGCGTGCCCTTAATACACTCTTTAAATCTACCACACGCGCATCTTTTAGTAAAGTTTTATCAGCATATAAAGCATCCAGTTTTTCCGCTTGATTAGGCATCATAAAACCCTTGGGAACTTTGTCCTCAAGCACCCCCGACGCATTCGGTGCAATCGCAACTGTAACTCTACTATCAACTGATTTAGCAAACTGGTCTATTATATCGATATTTTTGTCAAATACCGTTGTATCATCCTTGCCCTTTGTGAATAAATAAGAATCTTTACCTTTTACGATTCCATTGTTTTCACACTTTAAAAGGCCAGCCTCAGCTACAGCCTTTACTTTTATAAAGCCGTCTCTAAAAGGAATTTGATCGTTAATATAATCTTCATACTTAGTCATGTATGTTCCGTCTAAAAGATCTGTCACACTAAGCTTTGGAGCCTGTTCCAAATAGCGATTTTCCCATTCACTTTTTTCATTATCCGGCATTAAAAAATAGAGCACAAAAACGCCTAATATGAATAGTGTAAAAAATAGAGTCATTTTATACTCAAGTGTATTTTTTATACTATTTTTGCTAGACCCAGGTATTCTTTTTACTTCCGACTTTTCTAACATTAATATCTACACTCTTTTAAAATCTAAAATATAAAAATGGATTGTAGGTTGCGTCTGTAAGATACGCTACCGAAACAACTAGAATTACTCCAAGTATTACTACTCCCGCTGTTTTATTTTTTATTTTTTCATAAAACGACCTAAATACAGGTGTACAAAGAACTATTCCAACTATAAGAATTACGCCGTAATTCCTTACTAGGTATAAAGCTTGTATATCCCATCCAAAAGCTAAAAGTTTTGTAAAATAAACCGCTAACAGCCTAATATCTGTGATGGCAAAAATCATCCAGCTTAGGCCTATAAAAATAACTGAATATATGTGTGCCCAAATAGCATGTTCATCAAGAAGCTTTTTTAAATAGAGCTTTTCTACTGATAACATTACAAAAAAGAACATACCCCAAAGAATAAAATTCCAGCCTGCTCCATGCCAGAAGCCTGTAAGAAACCACACTATAAACAGGTTTACATAAGTCCTAAGACTGCCTTTTCTATTGCCTCCTAGTGGTATGTATACATATTCCCTGAACCACGAAGATAATGTAATATGCCATCTTCTCCAAAATTCTGTGAGTGATTTTGAAATATACGGATAATCAAAGTTCTTTGGAAAATCAAATCCTAACATTTTTCCAAGGCCAATTGCCATAAGAGAATAACCATTAAAATCAAAGAAAATCTGGAGAGAAAAAGCTAACACTCCAAGCCATGCACATCCTGCTTTTATATTCTCATATCCAATTAATGCTATATCATCCCAAAGCATGCCAACATTATTTGCTATCAAGACCTTAGACCCTAACCCTATAATAAAAGTCTTAATACCATCATCTATATCAGCCAACTTGATTTCTCTCTTCTCAAGTTTTTCGGCAACATCAGAGTATACTACTATAGGTCCTGCTATAAGCTGCGGGAACATTGAAAGATATGTTCCAAGTACTATTACTGACTTACAAACCTTAATTCTACCCTTATATAAATCAATCACATAAGACATGATCTGGAAAGTATAAAAACTTATTCCAAGAGGAAGCGTAAGTTCCATTAACTTTATATCTGCATTAAAAACAGAATTAATATTTGTGATAAAGAAATCTATATATTTAAAGACAAATAATGTTGAAAGGTCATAAATTATCGCGAGTAAGAAAAACAATCTAGCAAGTGTCGACCCCTTGTTTTTAAAATGGTCAATAAGAATTCCCGCCACATAATTAACTACAATTGAAATAATTATAAGGATAAGAAATTTAGGTTCGCCCCACGCATAAAAAATAATACTACCAATAAGCAGCACTACATTTTTAAGCCTTTTCGGCACAAGATAATAGATTAGAAAGAAAACAGGTATAAACCTGAATAAAAATAATAAGCTAGAAAAAATCATATTTTATTTTATAAAATCCATCTACTAAATAACGCAATAATCGACGCCACATATTTGCAGCGTCGAATACTGTATCATTAAAATGCTTTATTAAAGCAATATATTCTACTGAACAAGTGGATACTTAGCTGTAAGTTCATCAACGATTGCTCTTGCCTTTGGAACTCCTGCCTCGCCTTCCTTAACAACAAATGCTATTGCCTCGGCAATCTTATCCATATCCTGAGTGTTCATACCACGTGATGTAACAGCAGGTGTACCAAGTCTAACACCAGAAGTAACAAATGGCTTCTGAGGATCATTAGGTACTGTGTTCTTATTAGCTGTGATATGTGCCTCATCAAGAAGCTTTTCAATTTCCTTACCTGTAAGACCCTGTGGGCGAAGATCAAGGAGCATCAAATGATTATCTGTACCACCTGATACAACTGAAAGGCCTCTGTCTAATAATCCCTTACAAAGAGCCTGTGCATTTGCACAAATATTTTTACCATACTCCTTAAATTCATCAGATAATGCTTCCTTGAAACAAACTGCCTTTGCAGCAATTACATGCATCAATGGACCACCCTGAATGCCTGGGAATATAGCTTTATTAAAGTTAAATTTATCTGCAGCCTCCTGGTTACAAAGGATTAGTCCCCCACGAGGTCCACGTAATGTCTTATGAGTAGTAGTAGTAACAACATCTGCATATGGGAATGGTGACTCATGCATTCCTGTACAAACAAGGCCCGCGATATGAGCAATATCAACCATCATATAAGCACCAACCTTGTCACAGATTTCTCTAATTCTCTTAAAGTCTATCTTACGAGCATAAGCTGAAGCTCCAGCAACGATAAGCTTTGGATTACATTCTACAGCAATTCTTTCCATCTCATCGTAATCAAGGAATCCATTTTCATCTACACCGTAAGGTACGCAGTTAAAATATTTACCTGACATATTTACTGGTGAACCATGTGATAAATGTCCGCCATGGTCAAGATTCATACCCATGAATGTATCGCCTGGCTCAAGAATAGCAAAAAATACTGCCATATTTGCCTGAGCGCCTGAATGAGGCTGAACATTAGCATAATCACAGTGGAAAAGTTCCTTTGCTCTTTCTCTTGCAAGATCCTCAACTATATCTACACAGTCACATCCGCCATAATATCTCTTTCCTGGATAACCTTCTGCATATTTATTTGTAAGTGGGCTACCCATTGCAGCCATAACTGCCTTTGAAACCCAGTTTTCTGAAGCTATAAGCTCAATGTGGGAATTCTGTCTTTCCTGTTCCTTAACAATCGCCTCTGCTACTTCAGGGTCGACTGCTCTTACCTCGTCTAAAGAGTACATACTACTATCCTCCATTTATTTAAATTCACGTCAATTCACGCTCTTTTAATTATATTAGAAACCATAGTAAAACTCAATTCTTTTTTGACCTTTTAAATCTAATGGACTATAATAATTGCCAGTATAAAAGTATGTTTTCATACTTAGTTTCAGGGGGACTATAATATGCTTCACATCGTTTACAATCCACAGTCAAGCACTGGAAATGGAAAGAAAGTCTTTCTTCAGGTTGAGAAAGTACTCATTGAAGAAAATGTTGAATACAAGGTGTACGAAACAACAGGGGCCGGAAGTGCCAAAATGTATGCAAAAGACATTACATCTGATGATTCAAATGATGTAATTATCGTCATTGGCGGCGACGGCACTCTTAACGAAGTATTTAATGGTATAAAGGATTACTCAAAAGTTACTCTTGGTTATATTCCATCTGGATCTGGCGGCGATTTTGCAAGAGATCTTAAGATCAGTACTGATCCAGAAAAAGCAATTAGATCCATACTCCATCCAAAGGAATATAAGATTATGGATGTTGGTAATCTTACAAATGCAGAATGTAACAAACGTTTCTGCGTCAGCGCGGGTATTGGATTTGATGCCGCAGTCTGTCACGAGGCTCTTCATTCAAAACTCAAAATATGGCTGAATAAAGTTAAGCTTGGGAAACTCACATATGTAGTAATTGCCTTAAAGCAGATTCTTTCTACGAAAAAGCACGGATGTACGATTATACTCGACGATGCTAGAAAGATTAAATTCGACCACTTTTACTTCGTAACAACTATGATTCATCGTTATGAAGGTGGCGGCTTTATGTTCTGCCCTAAAGCTAAATATGACGATGGATTAATTGATGTATGTGTCGCTTCAAACATTTCAAAGCTTAAGGTTCTTTGTCTTATGCCTTTAGCATATAAAGGAAAGCATACAAAATTCAAAGGCATAGAAACCTATACTGCTAAAAAAATACAGATTTTCTCTGATGAAAAACTACCTATTCACACTGATGGCGAATATGCCGGAGTTGAAGATGAGCTCGTTGTAACTTTATGTTCAAAGCAGATTCGAGTAATTATAAGATAAATAATATAATACCGACCCCAAAACATTAGATTGTCAGATCTAATATTTAGGGTCGGTATTTTTGTCTAATTTTTACAATCGATATTATTTACTAATTACGTAATCTTGCAGATTCGTACTTTTCATGCATACGAAGAGTTTTTAATATTTGCGCATATTTTTCTTCCACAGAATCTCCCATTAATTGTATATCTAACGATATTGCAATTGTAGTAAGCATCTCTTCTGTACATTTCCCACGAAGCATTTCAAAACTTTCTATTTTCTTTGAGAAATCTTTTTCATCTAAAACTGCCTCTACATACGGATCTAATACAAGTTCACCATCCTCCTTATATACAGCGGTGTCATCAGATCCCTCTACATTTACGTCCTCTAATGAATCTTTAGATTCTACTATTTCCTGCTCTGCCTTTTCAGGCTTCTCTACATCTTCTGATTCCTCTTCGCTTACAACTTCTTCCACATTTTTTTGTTCTTCTTCAGGCTCCTCAACTAGCAATGTAAATCTGTACTTTGCCTTTACTAAAGGATAGCGTAAGCGATCCACTTCGCTCATAAACATATCAAGCGGTCTTGCAAATACTCTCTCAGGCTTTTCAACTGACTGATAAACTACGAGCTTGTCAGAAGTTTCTGTGTGAACTGCTATTGTGACTATTTTGTACAGAGAACCCTTAAAATGCTTATATATCTGCCCTTCAATTGGTGTGTTTCTTTTCTGTGCCATTTCTATTCCCCTTTATTATGATTTCTGTCTTGAAGACATTGCTACTATTACCATTTCAACAGCCACATGGTCTTTCATCTTACCCGACCTAAAAGCCTTGTCATAATCAAGACACATCTGCATTGCATTTTTTAAATCATTGTATGTATATCTACCTGAAAGTCTTAAAAGCTTACTGTACTGAAATGAATTCTTTTCTTTTATTTCAGCAAGCCTCATTATTTCTTTCTCGTTCACGCCTTCACTTGAAAGTTTTTTAACAACATACATCTGATGATACTGCCTGTATATCATGGCCATAATCTTTACAGGATGCTCTTCCTTTATCCTTAGTAAATCATAGTATAAATCCAGTGCCTGTTGTTGCTGAAAATTAGTCATATATTCTGTCATCAAAAATATCTTATCTTCTATTCTTTCAGGAACAAGTGCTTCTACATCCTCTGCGGCAATAACACCCTTCTCCAATGCATAACAGGTAAGTTTTTCAAGTTCTGTGAAAACAACCCTTAAATCCGTTCCCGTGCGCTCTATAAAAAGCTTCCATGCACCTTTAGTCATTTGCATATTATCTTTTTTCAGCCTATTTGCAACATAACCCTGAATACGCGCAATTCCCTGGTCATCCCTTTCACTAATTTTATTAAAAGTTGCTACATATCCATATTTCGCTGCTGCCTTGAAAACCTTAGACCGCCTGTCCACATGCTCTTCACAAAATATCATAACGGTCGTATCTGGTATTTCAGCAAAAAACTCAGCTAAACCGTATTCTTTATCTTTTTTCTTTCCTTTATCCTTAGAATCTTCTGCTCCATCCTGCGATTCATCTTCATCATCCTCAGATGAACCTTTTTTCCCTGCAGGACTTAATAGCTCAGAATCTGTAATAATTACTACTCTTTTCTCGGCAAGAAATGGAATTGTTCTTGCCGTATCCATTATAGCATTGACATTCTGACCTTTTCCCTTAAACTCTGTCAAATTCATTCCATCATCGACTGGCATAATGGCGTTTTTAAGCATTTTTTTATAAGCTCCGATAGAATAATCATCGTCGCCACATAATACATACAGTTTATTAAATTGTCCTGTTTTCACATCTTGTCGTAGTCTCTGCATGAAAAATATTATACCACAAAATATGGTATAATAGACCCTATGCAAAGGATACTTAATTACAATATTAGTTCAGATAATAGCGGGCAAACCGTAATAGCTTTTTTACGTAGTCACTATTATCCATCAAAGTTCATAACACTGCTTAAGCACACTGACGGATCAGTGTGTGTTAATGGTGTCTTTTCAAAGTTGAACACCTTACTTAAGGTCGGTGATGCTCTAACTATAAATTACGTTGAAGACGATGAATCCGAAAACATTGTTCCTGTTCCTCTTCCCTTTGACATCGTATATGAAGATGAAGACATAATGGTTGTGAATAAGCCTTCAGATATGCCAGTTCACCCGGCAATAAATAATTTTGAAAACACGCTAGCCAACGGAATTGCATATTATTTTATGGAAAAAAATGAACATTTTGTTTTTAGATGCATTAATAGACTTGATAGAAACACTTCTGGGCTTTTAATTGTTGCCAAGCATAGGCTCTCGGCCGCAATACTGTCAGGATATATGAAGAACAGAATGATTCACAGAGAATACCTTGCTCTCGTATCCGGTATATTTACAGAAAAAACTGGCACAATTGATTTGCCTATAGCCAGAGTTGACGAATCTATAATTGAAAGATGTGTAGACTTTGAGCATGGCCTCAAAGCTGTTACCCACTATGAAGTAATATCAGAATACATTGGTGAAAGTAGTCCTTATGGTGAGGATTGTTCTCTTTTAAAAATCCACTTAGATACAGGTCGCACTCACCAGATTAGAGTTCACTTTAGTCATATTGGACACCCTCTCCTTGGGGATTCTTTATACAATAAAGAACCTGGCATTTTAAAACGCCAGGCTCTTCATAGTCATGTTCTTGAATTCAATCATCCAATATCATTTACTCCTCTACGATTTGTAAGCGATATTGATTTCACTAACATCTAATTATTTCTTCTTTTTCTTTGGTGTCTCATTAGTTCCTGGAACTGCAGGAATCTCAATCATTACACCCATTTCGTTTGTAATATAGTTTTTCTTATCAATTGTAACCTGAACATTTGGTGCCAAAACTCCTGTTGCAGGATCAAAGTAGAACATAAAGTCTGCAATCTTTATAGGTCCTGTCTTCATCTTACCATCTTCACCAAAGAACATTGTTCCTCGCTCTGTTGCTACTAGTCCTGTAGACATAGCACCAAATAATGGCTCAAAATAATATGTTGAACCGCCTATTTCAGCAAGACCTCTTGTCATCATGTAATTCTGCATATAATAAGTCTTACCAGCTACTGTCTTAAATCCGTTTGCAGGGATATCTGCTGAATAGTCCTTAAACTGGAAGTCCATATCTACTCTTCCTGCTATTCCAGGAACACTTCCGCTCGATGTACACTGCCAGAAGGCATATGGTCTTGCATATGAGCATGATGTGTTGTACTGAGCCACCCATACATCCCATGAAACATTTCCAATTCTTGTTTCAAACCAGTTCTTTGACGAATATACTATAGGATAATATCCTGCAGCTCTTACAGTATTACAAAAGGCATTAACAAGCGCCTGTAACTGGTCTGCAGACATTCCCCTATGATACGCATCCTCTATATCATAAGCTATAGGAAGTGACACTGGATAATCCTTTGCCACAGTAACTGCGAATAGTCCTTCATTAGATGCCATTTCAGGAGTAATTGCATAAGAGTAAACATATATTCCCACAGGAATTCCTGCTGCGATTGCGCCCTGCATATTCTGATGATAAAATGCATCTGTTCCACTCTTAAAGCTTCCGGCTCTAACATATGCAAACTGAATTCCACTTGATTTAACAGCATTCCAATCAATAGCTCCCTGGTGGTATGAAACATCAATACCATATCTAAGCGGTGCTGCTGCATTCACCTCTGGAGCAACGGCTAATATAAAAGTTACTGCCATAACTATAGCAATCATTATCTTTTTTAAACTAATTGATCTCATAACCTTATTTTCCTCTCATTTTTATGCTTGATTATTGTATATTGGATTGATTGTTTTTTCAACTATCCATTAAATTCGATATCTTTGTCTCATTAAGATTTTCTCCAATAACAATAATTACATCTTGCCCTTCCGGCAATTTATCAATTAACACTTGGTTCTTTGTTACATTAATCTGTTCCCAACAATCATTGTTTTTGTAAAAGCCTTTAACTCTTATTACCTTGCCGTATTCTGAATTATTGAAAAGACCTGTTACGATGCCTTCCACTTTCCCCTTTGTAAGATTTTTTTCTAAAAAGCAAAGTGATGTAAAACTATCATTTTCATCATAAGTTCTTTTTATAAAGCTCTCTCTTCTATACGATGCATTGCATATAGCATCAAAATCTTCTTCCGTAAGGTAACTCCAATCTTTGATAATATAATCTTCTGATAAGTCTCTCGAGCAGTTTACATAATTCAATGCATCTTGAATATATGTTTTTGTTTGCAAAATATCTTCTTCGCTACACAAACTAACTTTACTTAAAATTACCTTTCCTGCCTGAGCGATTTCCGATGCAAACATAGACTTAGCCGATTCTGACATTTCTTTATCAATCTTTCCATCTGCTATTGCTATGACATTTCCGATTTCATACCAGTTACATAGTGGCTCTTCGTACAAAGCATCGAAAAATTCGTCTACATCAAATATTCCTGAAGGTTCAACTATAATCCTTGTATAATCCTCCATACCCATAGCTATGAGTTTTGTCTTAAACCTTCGTTTATGGCAATCTTTGTCACAGCCGCCTGCCACCATTTCAAGTTCCAGGTTATCAGATCGCATATCTTTTAGTAGCATCATATCGACATTAACGGCACCAAAATCATTTTCTAAAATACATACTTTCTCACCCTTAGCTACAAGATATTTTGCATATAATTTTATAAATGTTGTTTTTCCAGATCCTAAAAAACCTGTTATCAAATCTATCTTTTTCATATATCAGTTATTTCTTAAGGATATTAATTTTCTCAAGTCTATTTAATGCATCGTTTAGTGTTTCATCCCTTTTTGCAAAATGAAATCTAATATAATTGTTGATATCCTCCTTGAAAAAGCTTGATCCTGGGACTGCTCCCACTCCTATCTTTGATGCTAAATCAATACAAAATTCATTGTCATCTTCATATCCAAAATCAGAAATATCAACCATAACGTAATATGCCCCTTGTGGATCTGTAAAGCTAAGACCGATATCCCTTAATCCCTTTGTGAAGAGATCCTTCATATGTGTGTAATGAGCCTGTAACTCTTTGTAATACTCATCAGAAAAGTTAAGGCCTACAGTTGCCGCTTCCATCAATGGTGCTGCTGCCCCAACAGTAAGAAAATCATGTACCTTCTTAACTCTGTCTGTTATTTCATCGTTAGCAATAACATAACCAAGTCGCCAACCTGTAATAGAGTATGTTTTTGACAAAGAGGAACAAATAATAGTTCTATCTGCCATGCCTTCAAGAGTTGCTATATACACATGTTTATTTGGTTCATATAAAATGTGTTCATACACCTCATCCGTAATTACATATATATCATATTTTATTGCAAGTTCTGCAATTACCTTGAGTTCATCTTTTGTGAAAACCTTACCACACGGATTTGATGGATTGCAGAGGATAATAGCCTTAACTCCTGATGTTTTTATTGCTGTTTCTAATACATCTCCATCAAAGCAAAATGTCGGTGGAACTAGTGGAACATAAATTGGTGTAGCTCCACAAAGAATTGCATCAGCGCCATAGTTCTCATAGAAAGGTGAAAATACAACAACTTTATCTCCTGGATTGCAAACACTCATCATTGCAGCCATCATAGCTTCAGTACTTCCACATGTGACAACAATATTTTTTTCAGGATCTACATTCATACCCGAAAAATGATTCTGTTTCTTAGCAAGAGCTTCTCTAAAATTTTTAGCTCCCCATGTAAGAGCATACTGATGCGGGCCAAGTGGTGCAATTTCCGCAAGCCTATCTGTAATTTCCTTTGGAGGGTCAAAATCCGGAAATCCCTGAGATAAATTTACAGCATTGTACTGATTTGATATTCTTGTCATCCTTCTGATTACAGAATCTGTAAACTTGGAAGTTCTTTCACTTAACTGTTTCATTTCAACTAATTACTCCTTCTCACATAACATCATATTAAGATCAACCGCTCCATCAATCCCCGATATATGTCCAGCCTGACAGTATTGCCACATATCAAATTTGTATGGGCTCTGAGGCAATAATTCATAGTCTGCATACCAGACCTTCACGTCTTTTAACTTATTGAGGTCTAGTTCGTAGGCTTCCCATAACATATTTGCATATATCATTGGCTCGTATCCTGCCTGGCTGATTCTATTACAAAAAGCCATAGCATTTTTTGTGAATTGTTCTCCAGAAACATTATCTGTTCTTGCGTCATCATTTAAAACATGTTCAGGATCATATACTATTGGCAACCTTAAATCATATCCATCTATAAGATTAAGAACAAAATCCGCCTCTTCTATAGCTTCCTCTTCATCTATTGCTTGTGCATAGAAATACACGCCCACATCTAGGCCTGCTGCCAGTGCCCCTTCTATATTTTTCCTGTATCTTGCATCCTCTGATAACGAGCCACTTTTTCCATATCCTCTGAAGCCCACACGAACAATAACAAATTCTACACCTGCATCCTTAACTTTATTAAAATCGATTTTACCTTGAAACTTTGAAACGTCGATTCCAAATCTTGATGTGTAGACATCATCCTCATACTTTATTATTCCAGGGTATCCCTGCATCTGCTGCCCTTCTGCAAACAAATCTGTTTCATCAGTTATTTTTATGTCTGATAGCAATTTGCCTTTAGCATCAGTTCCAATATATGAAAATCCTTCTTTTTTCAGACTGTTCTTAGTTATTTCAGGATTAATTGTCATCTCATATTCATGTCTGAATACATCGTAAAAATGATACGGTGTCGAAATCGCGAGTGATATAATGACTGCTAATTCAATTATTAGTTTGCTTGTATTTATCATTTATTTAATAAAATTTGTAAAAACCTTTGGTTCTACTTCGGGCATACCAAATTTTTCCTTACCAAGGGCTATACTTTTCATAAGAAATGTCATATTTTTAGCTAACACCCTCATAGTACGTTTTCCCTCAGCATCCTCATTTGCATCTCCCGGTGCTCCACCATGAATACTGTTCCAATACTGGCTTGATGCAATTGGCATGCCAGAAATTGTGAAATATTTATTCAATTCATCAAATGTTGCAGAACATCCTCCACGTCTTGCGCAAACAACGCTGGCTCCAACCTTCATAGTCTTATCAAAATGTGAGCTATAAAAAAGTCTTTGTAATAAGGCTACAAGAGTAGCATTTGCAGACGCATAATATACCGGGCTTGCAACTACAAGTCCATCTGCCTCCTCAAATTTACTTGCAATTTCATTTACAATATCGTCAAACGCGCACTTTCCTGTAGTTCCGCAGCTTCCACAAGCAACACAACCTCTTATATCTTTATTACCTACAGCAATTGTCTCATACTCAATTCCTTCAGCTGCAAAAACATTCTCCATTTCCTTAACTGCTACAGAAGTATTTCCATTTAATCTGGGGCTTCCATTAAGAATTAAAACCTTCATCTTTTTCCTCCAAAATAACAATCACCATTATAAAATATAATGGTGATTAATCTATACTAACATATTTCTATTTTACAGCATTTTATCTAGCTCTATCAATTGCTTTAATTATACAAGTTACTGCACCAAATAATATTGCTGTAACTGGCCAAACAATCCATGTATAGTCCCATCTTGATGTTACAAAGCTCCATCCAAGATATCCTGCCAAAACAACCGCCCAATATATACCTGCTATCTTTTCCACCTTCTTATTTGAAAGCTTATTTTCTATTGTAAATTCACCTTCCTGGAGAAGCTGTTCAAGGCAATTCCACTCAGTTCCAATTCTTACAAACATATTCACAGCTATTGAAACCACAATTAATAACACGCTTACCATTGAAACTATAATATAGTCTTGCATTTCAAGACATGCAGCTATAAGTAATGGCACACTGCTTAATATGCAAAGGATTACGCCAATTGCTGTCATAACAGTTCTTTTTCCCTCTATAGCTCTCTTTCTGTCCTTAGCCATTCCATCAACGCCATAAGCAGTCTCAATAACTTCTTTTTCTATATATTCGTATTTATTAATTTTTGCTCCAAATACAATAAATATAAAAACTGCTACTGCTACCATTGAAAGCAGTATAATTAGTCCTACCACTGCTGCCACAGTTTCTGACATATTACAAAAAGGTGCTTCTGTTAATCCTGCCAATAAAATAAGAATTACCGGAGATAATATACAAAGGCTTACACCATTTGCAATTTTAGGACCATTTTCCCTTGCTGCTTTAATATAATCATTTGCTTCCTCTAAAGATACTCTCCTAATAGCTTCACCTGTCTCTGAAGGGCTTACAACTTCTGCCATTGGAACATTTGCACTTTCTGGTTCTATATCATCCTTTAATAAATAATCCGTGGTAACAGAAAAAAGCTCCGCCATAATAATAATCTTCTGTAAATCTGGTGTTGCCTGTGCGCTCTCCCACTTTGAAACCGCCTGTCTTGAAACTGCTAAACGTTCTGCAAGTTCCTCCTGTGACCATCCGTTCTTTTTTCTTTCATTTATAATTTTATCTGCTAAAATCATTTTTTCTTCCTTCTTTCATCTTGTTTTAAATTTTTGTTTTCATCTTTATTCCTTACAAATCGTTTGGCCTAACTGATTTGTCTTTCGACGAAACAAACATATCAAAACATTAAGTTGCATACTATAAAGTTTGCCTTGCAATTTGTCAACCAGTGGTTGCAACCGCGTATTTACGCGGTTTTCTTGTGATTTATTCTTTTTATTTTTCTTTATAATTTATGTTTGATAACTCTCTCCAACCAGTTCTACAGCTATCATATCATGGTGCATTGCATTAAGTAATGGACCAAACATATCATCTTTTCTAATTTTAAGGCTTGTTGTATTAATGCATGGATGACATCCAACATATTCTCCCTCTAAAACATCTTTATCTACTAATAGTTGAACAGCATTATCATGGTCATTCATAAGTCCTAATATGCTAACTGAACCCGGAGTTATATCAAGATACTTCTCCATATATTCTGGTTCTGCAAAACTAAGTCTCGCACATCCTAACTGTCCCGATAACTCTTTTGTTTTAAAAACTTTATCCCCCGGCATCATCAAAAGATAAAACTGGGTATGTTGACGATTACACAAAAACAAATTCTTACATACTACCGCTTCAAGAATACTATCTATCTTAAGACAATCTTCCATAGTGTTCGCATTAGAGTCAGGATGATCACATCTGTAATATTCAAGCCCTAATTCGTCCAATAGCTTATAACACCTTTTCTCCTTTTCGAGTCTACTATCTATATCGGTAGGACTTCCTTTTTCTAATTTCAAATTCATAGCTTATCTCCATGTATTTTTTTGTATTTTCGCGGATACCAATTCACTGATTCATTAATCAGTGTCTTCCGAGCATCCAAATCAACGTTTTATCGAAGTATGCGCAACCTCTAGCCTTAATTGCATTCCTAAACCGGCAGCAATTCTCTTTACCATTGCA
Source organism: Lachnospiraceae bacterium (assembly GCA_030523345.1). Classification (GTDB taxonomy): domain Bacteria; phylum Bacillota; class Clostridia; order Lachnospirales; family Lachnospiraceae; genus UBA2868. The sequence goes on along the minus strand of JAUNIR010000001.1, from coordinate 114,441 downwards.
AGACTCGGATTTCGTGTACCGTTTTCAATCCTACTTATGTCTGCCTGCGTTATTCCAGTTAGTTCTGATAATTCCTTTTGTGTCTTTTTCGTAAAACCATTCGTAAGAACAGCTTTATTTCCCACATAGAAAAATATAGAACTTCAATCATATTTTAACTCCTATACGATATGTCGTATTCAACATATTGTCAATTGCCTTAGTCATTAATTTCCATTACTAGCTTTCCCATCAATTTTCGTCCAGGAACCTATATATACTAGTTTCACCCTTATCCACAATTACTGTTATCTGCCCACTCTCATCAGTCCTTAATATTTTTGCATCAGGGATTCTTTGACCTAACCTTTCTAGTGTTTCCTTATGCGGATGTCCATAACTATTGTTTTCTCCCGCCGAAATAGTATAAATCTTTGCATTTACACCCGTAATAAAATCACTACTATTTGAAAATCTGCTACCATGATGGGCTACTGTCATAAAATCTGCAGAGATATCATCTCCATAATCTATTATCTTCCTCTCAACATCGCTACTAATATCTCCAGTGAATAATGCTTCAAAACCTTTATATGAAATCTTTAAAACAAGCGAATTATCGTTAGCATCTTCTACGCTCTCTGTTTTTTCTACAGGGTTTATACACTGAATTAAAAATCCATTATTATCTATATAATCACCTTTTTTCATATAGTTAATATTGATTTTTCTTTCATGCGCTAAGCTAACTATTTCTTCGTCATATGCTGAAAGAAAAATATTCTTTATCCTAATCCCACTATACCTATCTGAAATCAGCTCCTTTATTCCACTTATATGATCAGAATCATTATGCGTAACAAACAAATAATCAATTTCATCTATTCCATTTGAATAAATAAATGGTATTATTCTATACTTACCAACATTTTTAACATCTATACTTCCTCCATCTATAATCACCGTGGGAACATTTTTCCCATATAGGATATTGCATGCACCCTGTCCTACTGAAAGTACATTTATACTGTAATCCATGTGATTTTTACCCGTGAGTATTCCTATCGAAAATATAATGAGAATTACAGTTATTAATTTATATTTATAAATACTATTTTGGGATGTTTCTGTCTTTTTATAATACTTATGTATTAAACATAAAATAATTATTGTAGTTATGTAAACCAAGTTTCTTGTTATGGTACTCCTACCTGTGATCCAAATGTTTCCTGGAATATTAGAAATGCTTATAGATAATGTTTTATAAAGGACTAGTATTTTCTCTGCGATTGTAAGCATCGCCCACGTTATTAGTTTGAATGGTCTATATTTTCCGATTATATTTCCAATTATTGATGCGATAATTCCAACGCCTAATACGGCACTCATAAGCGGAACTACAATAATATTTATTATTACGCCATATCTTGAAATTTTATAGAAAGTATTTACTGTGACCGGGAGTGTTGCTAACATCGCTGCCAAGCTAACGCATATGCTTTGGCGAATTTTCTCATACAATAATGTTTTTCTAATTTTATATAAGAAAGAAATCCGTATTTTATTACGTTCACCCTGATCTGTAGCATCATCAAGAATCGGGTATATTAGAGCTATGCCAATAACTGACGTAAATGACAGAAGAAATCCAGCATCATATACATAATATGGCATCTCAAATAGGATAAGAATCGAGGAAAGGCAAAGTGCTGAGAGAATATCATATGTACGTCCTATATTTTTTGCCAGAAGTGCTAATAAAAACATGGTAAGTGCACGAACTGTAGAGGTAGAAAGCCCCGTCAAAATGCCATAGGATACAATTAAAACGACAGATACTGCTGAAGACATAAAAACACCTAACCCAATAGCTGACATTATGGTAAATACACTCATACCTACGGCCGCTATATGCAATCCCGAAAGACTTAATATGTGAGATATGCCTGCTGTCTGATATATATCTTTTATATCCTCGTCAAGAAATGATTTATCGCCGAGTACCATGGCAGATAAGGCCCCCGCCTCCTCATCATCAATATAGTATTTATACAATTCCTTTGTATGTTCTTTAACATCAAATAAGAACTGTCGATACATACTATACTTATGGCTTCTGCCGTATACTTTAGCATTTTTTATTGCTCCCTCGTAGCCCCGTATCCGATAATGACGTCTCATATTAAACTGGCCATCGTTTTCCGGCTTCTGAAAGTTACTATATGCCCCTTTAGCACTTATCAATTGCCCTATTTTTACGTCAAATGAATCACCGTCTTTAACATATATAATCATTCTTTTGTTCTTAGTCAGGAGCTTTCTAAAGGTATTTTTTGAAGGTTTCAAAGTATCTTCGCTGATGTAGCAATTTGTAAGATGTATACTTAATACACCATTTTTACTAACCTTGTCGGTTACTTTTCCACACACCCAAACTGCCTTATCATTTCTAACATACTCGGCTTCATCAACCCCTCCAGTTAGATTAGTTACTACAAAGACTAAAAAAATAAAGACAAAGCTTAGTACACACATGGGTCTTCTTATCTCAAATAATCGGCCTATTGCTTTCATTTGACGCATATCCTGTCTTTTATTTTGTTATACAAGCCATCCTTTATTCCGCTTATCTCCATAATACCTTCCGGTGACGAAAACTTACCATTTGTCTCCCTATATGATATTATCTTTTCTGCCTTCGACTCGCCTATCCCTGGTAAAGTCATCAGCTCCTCTTTACTTGCAGTATTCAGATTCACCAACCCATTCCCACTAGAGTTACCTGAGGATATCATCTCGCCCTGCTGTATTACACTTTCGTAAATTCCATTTTCCATTTCATCTACAGAAGGCACATAAATCATCTGCCCATCTGACAGCGGACTAGCCAGGTTCAAATGTGTCACACAAGCTCTTTCTGTATATCCTCCGGCGGCGTATATTGCATCAATTATCCGCTTGTCTTCGTCTACCTCAAATACTCCAGGGTTATTTACTTCTCCTGTCACATACACAACAAACGGCTGAGAATCATTTGTTTCAATGTTCTCAGCCGTCAATTCTATATTTGCTTTGTCGTCTGTATCATAACTAGAATTAATATCTTTAGTCTGTGAGTTATCTGAATCGATAATATTTATAATCTCATCATCATTACACCCACAAAGAGTACATAATACAACAACCAAAACTGCAATTATTATTTTTTTCATAAATAGCCTACTTTCCGACCCAATGTGCAGACTATTTTTGTTATTATAATTAGTTCCTATCTTCCAAAGAAATCAAATATATTATTTGGGATTGAATACTCAAATGTACTGCCACCAAAATTGAACTGACCATTTCTCTGTCCATTATTTGGTTCTGGTTCATCTTCCTCATAATCCGACGATTCTTCTGTTTTATCAGATTGTGGATCTTTAGAATCCTCTTCCAATGTTTCTTTTCTTCCAAGAGTTACAGGAATCGTCTTTTCCTTATATTCTCCATTATCTGCTCTAGCTATTATTACATCTACTGTTTCCCCAGCTTTGTAGTACATAAGTCTTTCTTTGAGTTTGTTGATGCTATCCATGCTCATTCCATCGAATTTAAGTATTACATCACCTTTCTTAATTCCAGCCTTTTCAGCAGCTGTTCCCTCTGATGTTTCCGATACATAGATTCCCTTTGGAATGCTATATGCATTAGCCACTTCATCTGTTACTGAAAATCCAGATATTCCAAGATATCCTGACTCAGCCTCATCAACAAGTGTTCTACTAACCATATTCATTAAATCTTCCATTATTGAACCAGCAGAACTGATTGGAATAGCATATCCCATACCTTCAATTAATGTATTAGCGAGCTTTGCAGAATTAATGCCTACTACCTCTCCCTTCATGTTAAGGAGTGCACCACCAGAATTACCTGGATTAATAGCCGCATCTGTCTGGATATAGAAATTTCCCTCTTCATCTCCACCCATAGTTCTATTAAGGGCAGAAATAATACCTGTTGTAACAGACTGGCCATATCCCATCGCGTTACCTATAGCAACAACCTGTTCACCTATCTGTAAATCATCTGAATTACCAATTTTTGCTACTTTAATCTCTTTTAATGTGCTTCCTGAAACATCATCAAGACTTACAGTAATAACCGCAAGATCATTCTCTTCATCAGACCCCTTCAGATTGGCCTCATATGCTTCTCCGTCGATAAAACAAACTGTTAAAGTATTTGCATTTTTAACAACATGGGCATTTGTGACTATTAAAAGTTCTGTATCATTTTGTCCAACAATAATACCTGATCCCGCAGACTCTGACTCATATTTCTGAATTCCCATTCCATACATGAGTCGTACATCCTGAATACTCTTATTTGTAATAGCAACAATCGAAGGCATTGCCTCTGATACAACATCAGTAACTGTCATTACTCCCTGATCTCTTGCTACATCATTTGTATTCAGCGCCTTCTTTTCAACATTATCTTCTTTGTCTTTTTTTTCTGGCTTTTCAGGTGCCACATCCTTGTTATCAAATTTATCTTCTATCGTTTTTTCTTCTATATTTTTAGCTTCCTGTCGTGGATTTTTGTATTGATCAATCCTATCTATTACCCTATCTGTAACATTAAATACAACAGATGCTGACAATCCAAACACACAAGCAAGGAAAACTGTTCCAAAAAACTTAGCCAACTTACCATGTCCTTTTTTTTCTTTTGGCTGAGCCTTAGTTACTGTCTCTTCTTTTTTATCATCATAATTGTAATCAAAATTGTCACTCATATATTTACCCTCCCAAATTACTATGATTTTGTATTTATTATTTTTAATTACAAAGATGAGGCCTTTTCGCCTTTTCTGATACCATAATAATTTGAAGTTGTTTAAAAAATATGTTTACTTTGTGAAAAAAGTTTGAACACCAGCGCCTATACTCTCCTGTATAGGAATTGAATATGTAATCTCTTCAATTTGTCCGCCCATAGTGTCTGATAGTTCTCGTAAGACTTCGTCAGGGTCATCCCCTGCATACACTTTAGAAAATGCGATTTCAAGCTGCAGCCAGAAATCTGATGTCTCAATCATTTTTGGCAATGGCATAGACTTCTGATATTCTGTCATAACATTATTAATTTCGCTATTTTCATATAAAATATCTCTTTTACATGCAAGCTTTCCTGCTTTCATATAGAGAGAATCAGAATTGTCATAAGATAATCTTGAAGCAAAATCATTGGCTGCTTCCTTCTTTTCTGAGTATCCATTTACAGCTACAACATCTGTAACAGAAAGACCTCTTGATAAGAGGAGTTTGTTTACGTCTGGAATTACAGCAACACCATACTCATAGTCAAACTTACCTTCCATCTGAGCCTGCTGAATTTTTGCAAATGCATCAGTTGTTGCAATTGTGAAAACCAGTTTTCCATCTATAAATTGCTGAAGGATGCTGTCATAATTGTCTTCCTCTTCTATTGTAAAGTACTTATTCATTCCCTGATAAGTGCTGAGGCATTCTACTGCCTGCTGATTGTAGAGATTAAATATGGCATTGTTATCACCATCTTCTCCTCCTACTTCCATGTAATTGCCTACAAAGAAATAGTTATAGAAAATGTCTCTAACATCCCATTTAAATACTGCTTCAACCTGCTCAGGAGCATCATAGTTATTAGCGAATGTTGTAATATCATCTATTGTTGATGGAATCATTGTAGCAAGCCTATCTAACAGTTCCTGTTCAGCAACTTCATCTTCCTCACCATATGGTTCATCATATTCATCTATGTCAGCATTTTCTCCATCTGAATCATAATCAGCTTCTGATTCTTCTTCGCTAGTTGTATCCTTTGATTCTGCTTGCGACTTCTCATCGGCCATATTATCTGCCTCTGCCTGAGCCTGTTCCCCAGCCTTTGTGTCCGCCTCATCTTCAATACGACTTTGAGCGATTGAAGACATATATGTCTTATTATAAAGGAAGAAATTTGTCTCATAATAAAGAGGATATGCCACTAATTTCCCATCGCACGATATGGCATGAAGCGCAGTTCCAGGGAAATGGTCTTCTACAACCTTTTCCTCCTTATCTATTATTGGACTAGCAAGACCTGCAAGATATGCCTTCATCAAATTATCATGAGTTGTAACATAGAGATCCGGAGCAGGGCAATCGCCCTCTCCTCTAACTGAAGCATTATTTATTTTCTCAAGGTAATCAATTCCATCAACAAGAACCATCTGTACATCCATACCTGTTTCCTGTCTGTATGAAAGAACTACATCTGAAATATATTCTTCCATTGACGGATCTGTATACCACATAACTAAAGTGTCATCTGATACTTCATTTTTCTCAACTATTCTCTGCGCAAGTGTTGAATCGCTTTTTTCTGCATCAAAATCAACGAAGGCATGTTTTGCAAGCCCCGCTAAAAAAATAATTATTAAACATATACTAATAACCCTTTTACTCATTAAAATGATGCCTTTAATTTTTCAATCATACAGTCTACATCTTCCTCTGTAATAATAAGAGGAGGAAGAAATCTCAATACGTCTTTTCCAGCAGTGATAAGAATGAGTCCATTATTAAGTGCATTCTTTACTACTTCACCTGGCGTTTTTTTACTATCATCAAAAACAATTCCCTGCATAAGACCTTTTCCACGTCTTCCTGTGAGGAAATCATATTCGTTTACAAGCTCATCAAGTTTTTCCTCAAGATATGTTGACACCTTACATACATTATCCAAAATATTTAACTTCTCAAACTGATCAAGCACTGCATTAATTGCAGTTGTAGCAAATGGATTACCACCGTAAGTTGTTCCATGATCCCCTGGTACCAAAGAATTTTCTGCTAGCTTTTCATTAAGAAGGAAAGCTCCTACTGGTACTCCACAACCAACAGCTTTTGCAACTGTAGCAATATCAGGCTTAACTCCATAATATTCATATGCAAACATCTTGCCTGTTCTACCCATACCACACTGTATCTCATCAAGAATCAGGACTATATCTTTCTCATCACATAACGCCCTAACACCCTTAATGAAATCTTCTTCTGCAGGATAAATACCGCCTTCACCCTGTACTGTCTCCATAATAATTGCACAAGTCTTATCATTGACAAGTGATTTAACAGACTCAAGATTGTTATATTCAGCAAACTTTACGCTATTTTCTGCAATAAAAGGTGCTCTATATTTCTCATTTCCTGTTACGGATAAAGCACCAAGTGTACGTCCGTGGAATGAATGCTCAAAAGCAATTATCTCATGGTCCACGTTGCCATTTTTATTATAGGCATATCTCTTTGCAGCCTTTACCGCACCTTCTATCGCCTCAGCACCTGAGTTAGTAAAGAACACTCGACTAAGGCCTGAAATCTCTACAAGTCTCTTTGCCGCTTCAATAGCTGGCTTTGAATAATAATAGTTAGATGTATGTAAAAGCTTATCTATCTGTGCCTTAAGGGCATCATTGTATTCTTTATTACCATAGCCAAGAGCAAATACTGCAATTCCAGCACAGAAATCAAGATATTCCTTGCCGTCAAGATCATAAAGCTTTACTCCTTCGCCCTTATCTAAAGCAATCTGATACCTATTGTATGTATGTAATAAATATTTTTCGCCTTCATCTATTAGTGACTGCATACTCATAGTAAATTCTCCTTTTCTGCATCAGCAAAGAACATAGTTCCAATACCCTTATTTGTAAATACTTCCAAAAGAAGCGAATGCATTTTTCTTCCATCAAGTATATGTACTCTGTTAACACCTGCTTCAATTGCATCTGTACAGTTTTTAAGCTTTGGAAGCATTCCACCACCAATATAGCCCTTCTCTACCATTTCATTAGCCTCAGAAACAGTAAGCCTTGAAACAAAAGTACTTGGATCTGATGGGTCCTGATATACACCTTCAATATCTGTAAGGAACGCAAGCTTATCTGCTCCCATTGCCTTTGCAATTGCGCATGCCGCATCATCTGCATTAATGTTGTATGTTACAAAATTCTCATCAAGACCAATTGGTGCAACAATAGGAAGGAAATCTTTTTCAAGAAGGTCTTCAAGAATTTTTGTATTCACCTTTGTGATTTCTCCTACAAATCCAATATCCTGTCCATCCGAATATTTCTTTTCAACAGTAAAGAGACCGCCATCCTTTCCTGAAATTCCAATTCCATGAACTCCAAGTTCTTCTACCATTGAAACTAGTGACTTGTTAACCTTAGAAAGTACCATTTCAGCAATTTCCATAGTTTCAGCGTCAGTAACTCTTAAACCATTAATAAACTGAGCTTCTTTTCCCACTTTTTTTACCCAATTACTTATATCTTTTCCACCACCGTGAACAACAATAGGCTTAAATCCAACAAGCTTGAGAAGAGTAACGTCTTTAATGACATTTCTCTTAAGTTCCTCATCTGCCATTGCTGATCCACCATATTTAACAACAATAACCTTTCTATTAAACTTCTGGATATAAGGAAGTGCCTCTATAAGTACTTCTGCTTTCTGTAAATATTTCTCCTTGTAAATCTCGTCCATTTTATTTCTCCTTAATTTATCAATTCTTATTCATTGAATCTAACTATGTTTTCTTCATTCAATGTGAAATCGTAATAATTTAAATCTTCTCTCTTTGTCCAACCAATTTCTTTCCAAAAAGCATTTCCTACGTCATTCTGTGTAAAAGCTATAAGACTTACTTTATTTATTTTTTCTTCTTTTAAAGCATTCATACAGAATACAACCATTGACTTCCCGATTCCCTTAAGTCGGTAGTCAGGATTCACACACACATGGTAGAAGCACCCTCTTCTGCCGTCATGTCCACAAAGAATTGCTCCTACTATTTTGTCATCCTCTATAGCAACTACAGAAGTTGTTGGATTTCTTTTTAGAAACGCTTCTACGCCTTCCCTTGAATCATCTATACTTCTGATTGCAAATCCATGTATAGAGTTCCATAACGCATATACTCCATCATAGTCATCTATTGTCATTACTCGTATCATCTACGCTCACCCTTATTTATGTAAACCATTTATATAGTGCTACCTATGGGAACATTGGAACAAGATTAAGTCCCATATCCTCAGGGAGACCAAATAAAATATTCATATTCTGAACGGCTTGTCCTGCTGCACCCTTAACAATATTATCAAGTGCACCCATTACAACAATTCTATTTGTTCTTTCATCAAGCTTAAAATTGACATCATAGAAATTGCTGCCCTCAACCCATTTAGTCTCTGGGCACACATCTTTATCAAGAACTCTAATAAATTTCTCTTCCTTATAATACTTATCATATGCAGCTCTTACGGTATCGTAATCTACGTCCTTTGCAAGATTAGCATAAGCTGTTACTAAAATACCTCTATTCATAGGTGCAAGGTGAGGTGTAAAAATAATCTTCACATCATCAACCTTTGTTGAACCTGATGCATATGAAAGCTGTTCCTCTATTTCTGGAGTATGTCTGTGTGTAAGAACTCCGTACGCTTTCATATTTTCATTTACTTCACAGAAAAGATTAGGAACCTTTGCCCCACGTCCTGCCCCTGAAGTACCTGACTTGGCATCAATAATGATTGAATTCTTATCAATAATTCCTTCCTTAACAAGTGGATACATGGAAAGAATTGAACATGTCGTATAGCATCCAGGATTAGCGACAAGTCTTGCATCTTTAATCTTATCTCTATTTATTTCACATAATCCGTATACAGCTTCCTCAATAAACTGTGGTGATTTATGCTCGATTCCGTACCACTTCTCATATACAGATACATCCTTAATTCTGTAATCAGCGCTTAAGTCAACAACCTTCACCTTCTTTAAGATGTCTTCTGTTAACACTCCTGCTAAATAGCCCTGTGGAGTGGCTGTGAAAATAACATCAACCTCATCAGCTAATGCCGCAATGTTATCATCGGAACAAATATCCTCAACAAGCTTAAACATGTTTCCATATACTTCAGCATATTTCTTATCTATATAACTTCTCGATCCATACCACTTAATTTCTGCTTCCGGATGGTTAAGAATAATTCTTACTATTTCAGCCCCTGCATATCCTGTTGAGCCTATAATTCCTACTTTAATCATTTTTTATTCCTTCGTTTCTTATATATTATTCGAACTAAATATTGCTAGTTTGCCACAAGGGAAACCCTGCCTAATTTACTCCTACAATAGAATACAATAAAAATATGCAAAAAACAATACTGATTTTGAATATTTTTGTATATTTATGCATCGAATATGTATTTTATGCATTATTTTATGCATATTTTTAAAATTTATTGCATAAAAGTGTTGCAATTCTTTTTCCATTGTTATATATTACAGTACGGAAGATATATTTATTATATTTTCAAGCGAAGATTTAATAAGAAATAATAAAATAAAAATAATTGGTGAAGATGTTAATCATATAAAAAAAAAGGTTATTCTTGCATACTCAGGTGGACTTGATACAACAGCGATCATCCCTTGGCTTAAAGAGAATTACGACTACGAAGTAGTATGTGTATGTGTTGACTGTGGTCAGGAGTCAGAACTTGATGGACTTGAAGAAAGAGCTAAGGCATCAGGTGCTGAGAAATTATATATCGAAGATGTTACAGATGAGTTCTGTGATGAATACGTAGTACCTTGTGTTCAGGGTTGTGCAGTATATGAGAACAAATACCTTCTTGGTACATCAATGGCTCGTCCTGTTATCGCTAAGCGTCTTGTTGAAATTGCAAAAAAAGAAGGTGCCGTTGCAATTTGTCACGGTGCTACAGGTAAAGGAAATGACCAGATTCGTTTCGAGCTTGGTATCAAGGCTTTAGCTCCAGAGCTTCAGATCATCGCAGCATGGCGTGATGATAAGTGGACAATGGATTCACGTGAGTCAGAAATTGAATATTGTAAGCAGCATGGAATTAATCTTCCATTCTCACATGACAATTCATATAGCCGTGACCGTAACTTATGGCATATCTCTCATGAAGGTCTTGAGCTTGAAGATCCAGCAAATGAGCCAAACTATGACCACCTTTTAGTTCTCGGTGTTTCTCCAGAAAAAGCTCCAGATGAAGGCGAATACGTAACAATGACTTTTGAAGCTGGTGTTCCTAAGTCAATCAACGGCAAGGAAATGAAAGTTTCTGATATTATTCGTGAACTTAATAAGCTTGGTGGAAAGCATGGTGTTGGTATAGTAGATATCGTTGAGAACCGTGTCGTAGGTATGAAGAGCCGTGGTGTTTATGAGACTCCTGGCGGAACAATCCTTTACGAAGCACACCAGCAGCTCGAGGAATTAATCCTTGATCGTGATACATATCAGCTTAAGAAGGACATGGGTAACAAGCTTGCTCAGATTGTTTACGAAGGTAAGTGGTTCTCTCCTCTTCGTGAAGCTGTTCAGGCATTTATCGAGTCAACTCAGAAGTATGTCACAGGTGAAGTTAAGTTCAAGCTTTACAAAGGAAATATCATTAAGGCTGGAACAACATCTCCATACTCACTTTATAATGAAGATATCGCATCATTTACAACTGGTGATTTATATGACCATCATGATGCTTCAGGTTTCATCAACCTCTTCGGTCTTTCAACAAAGGTTCGTGCTATGAAAATGGCAGAAGTAAATAAAAACAAATAATGAATGTAATTCAAATAGTTTCGCTGTATATCCTCTCAGTTAATCTGGGAGGATTTATAGCATTTTTTATAGACAAAAGACGTTCTACACGTTCAAAATGGCGTATCCCAGAAGCAACACTTTTGACCTTTGCTTTACTTGGAGGTTCTATTGGGTGTCTTCTTGCTATGAAAACATTCAGGCATAAAACACTAAAACCACTATTTTCGATTGGTATTCCAGTAATACTGACTATCCAGATAGTGGCTTTATTAGTATTTTTCTTCATTATGCCTTTTTCTTTTATGATTCAGTAATATGAGACTTTTTAAAATCACTAATGTAAAACAATTCATGAACAAACTTCTAGTAGAGGGGGCTTTCGATAGCTTCCTTGTTTCTGAAGTACTCATTAAAACGGGGAATTCTTATGTTATAGATGGACATCTTAACAAAGATTTTTTTTCTGAAGACGAATTAAATGTGTTAAGAAGTGAAGCTGAATCTAATGGTCGCATTTTTCATGAATCTCTCAGTAGATTTTCCGAACTAAAACCTTTAGTATTTTCTATAATGAAAGGCAAAAAGACACCCGTATCTTTCAAAATGTCCTTTTATCTAGCAGAGGAAAATGTAATCAAATTACTAGCATCCTCTAACACTTCTTTTACCAAAGGTGATATAGATGGGCTTTCTATTATTGTTAAATATTCAGAAGGAGAACTTACAGTAACATCTACTGCAAGTCTAAAAATATTCTCGCTTGATAAATCTCTTGAAAAATATTTTGATGATATGGTTAATAAATTCTTAACATCCCAGGAATTCCAGTTTGAAATTATGTAAACCTATCTGCTTTTTCATATTCTTTAATAATTATTCCTAACATGTCACTATATATTCTTAACATCTTTATTATTCTATCAAGTTTTACTATTACTTTTTTTAGCGCATTTTCTGTAAAACTTCGTCCTAATATACTGTAATCAAGCCTTACTAACAAGTCCTCAACAAGTTCCGGATAAACTAGCAATTTGTCTCTAGCATCATCAAGCAATACATAAATTTCTTTAATTTTATCAATTTTAAAATTCAAGTAGGTGCAACAGCAGTTAACATAATGTTCTGGGGTTTCAGCAAGCCCTATTAATTGTCTTGAATAATTTTTAAAATCATTAATTGCCTTTGTCACCTGTGCCTGTTCGTATTCTTCCGTTTCATTCGAGCTAAGCATTGATGCTGTCCATGCTGCCAAAATATTCGAAGCCTTCTCATTTCCACCTTCTGGTAATAAATCAATTGTTCTAACTATCCCGTCACTCGCATACTTGGCCATAGTCATAGCCGGTAACTGAGGTATTACACCAAATCCTCTGTTAAAATTACCATTATTATCAAAGCTACCATTACTTAACATCGTGTAGCACGAATGCATATTTACACCAAGTGATTCTTCATTTTTTACATAAATAATATTTCCAGCAATAGGCGTAAGAAGAATGTTTACAAAATCATTATATCCATTTATAGACGTAATCTTATTCTTTGAATTTTTAATTTCATTCTCATATTTTTTTCTAAAGTTCTTACCAAATCCCTGGCCATCATATGAAATACATCTATCTATTTGCGAAGCACAAGTTACTGTAACGTACTGAGCCATATTTCCACCCTTTGAATGGCCTGTAACAGTAATATTGTCATAGTTAGAACACTCATATTTTACAAAATCAGCCGCCAGTCTCTGAAGCTTCGTGTCCGTTTCATACTCTCCTGTAACATTGTCTTTCCACGCCCTATATGTCCCGCCTGTTCCTCTAAAGACAAGAGTTGCATTATTATCCTTATCGGTGTACAACGTTGCCCTTATTCCACCTCTGTCTATACTTCTTGCAACGCTTAATCCTGACAACTTTTCATTATTTTCAATTCGTTTTAAAAGATCAACTGCAGCCTCATTCGTTATTATATCTCCAGTAGCTCCTTCCGCAGTTATTTTGTTAATATCATAGTCCCCATAGGCATCTTTTAACTTGTCAATACTGTCTCTTATGCTGCCTTTATTGGTAGAGCATCTGAAATATTCATAATTAGACAGAATCAACAATTCTTGTTCACTAAGTTCAGTCATCTCTTCTCTACTCATAATCATCCCTCACTATCTGAACAAAGAAACTAAGTCGGCCTATTCTTAAGATGTCTCCACTTTCAACTCTTATTTCCTGATAAACTTTTTGTTGGTTTATCATTGTCCCATTTGATGAATCTAAATCCCTACAGTATATCTCTCCCTCCCTATTAGACAGTTCACAGTGTCTTGAAGATACTGAGTCATCATAGTTAATCGATATATCACACAACTTATCATTTCTTCCAATAACAACCGAATCCCTTATGCATGCACGAAAGAACTTAGTAGGATTAGACCTATCCTCTAGAGTTACTTCCACGCCTGCTTTTGTTTGGTATAGAAGTCTTGTCCCAGTATCCACCTCCGACTCGTTAGTATTAAGGCAAACTGTCTCTCCTGTGTTTATATCTGAAAACGGTTCTCTTGACGTCCTTTCAACTAACTTCTTCTTATGCTCTGAATAGAATTCTTCCTCTTCTCTTTCACTTTTTTTATGCCTAATAAAAACTCCAACAAAAATAAAACAGAGTACAACAATAACAGATAACAATGGATATATAAGCTGTGGATTTACTGCATAAAGAGTTTCTCCCTCGTTTGTTTCGTAAATCACATTATCAGAATAGTAATCATCTGTTTCTACACACTCTTCTTCCCTAATAATTTCTGCATCCACTGCATCTTCTTCATCCACTTCACCATCCCCAGCCATAACGCTATCCGCTTCATTATCTTCTTTTGATAAAGCATATTCGTCTAAGCTTCTCTTGTCCCTCATTGCATTTATTAAAAGATCTGCCAGTTGTTTATCAACTTCCGCATCTGAAGTAGTATCTTCAGTACTAATGCAAACTCCGCCACTTACTCGAGATAAAATATTAGCCTCTTTCTTAAACAACATATTGTCGTCTTGCATACAGGCTAGCGTGTAAATCGGATATTGCTTACTGTTTACCTCAAATAACAACTCTTCCTCCGAATATTCACTATTTATGGAAATATCTCTGCATCCAATAAATATAATGTCCCGACAGGCCACATCGCTTTCCTTCCAGTTAAGGATCACCTCCATAAGAACATCTGTCCCCGGTGCATTCACATCAATAAACTCCAGTTTTTCAATCGTATTTAGTTGAGTATTAAGAGAATCATCATAATCTGTCAGGTATTGGGCTGTTTCTCCCGTAACCGCTATTGCCACCTTATCTTCTCTATTAATTCCTTTGATAAACTGTTTAAGTGTCCGTTTAATTGTTTCCTGATTATACGATGTCAATTCCTTGGAATTATCTATTATTATTAACGTTTTATAAG
>JAUNIR010000001.1:89218-99352 GCA_030523345.1 Lachnospiraceae bacterium | reverse complement strand
CACCCTTAACTAACAATATCATTCAAAAGTTTTGAGCTTTCTTCCACACTGGCATCTTCAGCATTTTGATATTCAAGCGCCATCAAATTCAGATCATTTACATGTTCTTCTATCATTCTATTTATTCGTTCAATATCATCTCTTAAACCTGCAAATCGACCGGCAAATTCTGTTGCTGCATTACCTTGCCAAATAGATTTAAGACTTTCTATTATTGATAACATCTCCGCCGTCATGGCATTAATATTTTTGCCACTAGTTGAAAATTCACTTGCTGTCTGATTTAATTTTTCTGGTGTAACCTTTAAAATTCCTGCTGCCATAATTTCCTCCTAATATCTTCTTTCACTTGCCGTACTAATATTTTTCTTCTCAGCTTCCTCGTACCTTTCTGCTATTACAAGTAGTGCCTGAATATACATATCTATTGCGCTTTTAAACTTATCCATATTGCCTCTATCCTTAAGAAATGCACTATTAAATAAATCCTTAGCTTCGCCTTCCCACATAGTATCTAAAGTAGCTTGATATGTTGATAAACTTTCTATTTCGCTCTGAAATTTTGAATTTAGCCCCTGTAATTCTGATGCCCTATTTTTAAGTTCAGAAGCTGTGACCTGAATAAATGACATATATCTTTCTCCTTTCTATAACCCAAGCTGCATCGCTGCCGTTTCAGCATTGTATACAATATTTGCAGTAGTCGTAATATTCTTTGCAACCTTAATAATGTCATCTGCTGTTTCTATCATTTCTTTTGTTAGTACTTCACCTTTTTCGATAAAGAGTTTCGAGTTATCTCCCTGCCAATTAAACATGAGCATTTTCAGAGCACCTCTAATATGTTCTGTCGCCATCTGATTTAGTTCCTTTGATAGATTTTCTAGTTCCTCTGCCTGTGATAATGCTCTTGAAAAATTCATTTCAATTTCTTTTTTACTTTTCATACCTTTCTCCTTTACTCATTTTACATTCCTTCTATAAGGCCCCTAATACAACGTTCAGCAGCATCAAATCTCTGAACAAGTTCTGCAAAAACATTTATACTCGAACTAATACTTGCCAATAATGCTTTTGCAACATAAAAATCCGTGGTTATACGCATTGCGTATTCAGAACTGCTTTCTGATTCCCAGAAAATCCCAAGATTTTCTATGGATTCCTCCATATTTTCTATTTCATCTTTCACCTCCTTTGCTACATTTTCCATTTCCCGCAGCATCCTATTGGCCGCATAATAATCAAGCCTTATGTTCATTGTCCCTCCCGATTTGAAATAACAATTAAAATTAAAGTGTCCCCTCCTAAAATTCCCTGGTCATAGAAAGACTTATTTTTGCTAAGTAGCCTTCTACATCTGGCTGAAAAAACATAGCAATCCTCAAACTCAATCCCTACAGATACACACACCCGTTCTGCAAGTTCAAAAACGCTCATCTTTCTGTCAAATCTCAAATCTACAACCATATCATTTTCTACTATTTTCATATCAACATTTATCAACTCGTTCATGTAATCTCCGGAAATATAACGTTCCCATATTCATATCCCTTATTAGTTCTTCTTACTATTCCATTCCCAGGATTTAACATAGCTATTTGCTTTGAATATGATAAATATGAAAAATCAAAAGCATTCTGTCTGTCTACAGCCCCACCTAAATGAATAACATATGGATCATCTGTAGCTTTTTTCTTTATTTCACCTATCTTCTCAAAGGCTTCCCTATCGTCCATAATTATTACTTCCATATTGTTTTCAAATATAATTCCATTATTTTGGTTTACATAATTCAAATTGTGTCGTTCTGCTTCGTATTTAACAACTTTTAGAAGATTTCTCTTTCCGCTTCCAGACCTTCCCGATATAACTACCACAAGCTCACCTACGTATGGTATGCAATAAATTTTTCCGCTATCTGTAAAAAATCCTGCAGGTATACCTATTTCAGTACCATCATCTTCTACACCTCTCCTCAAAAGTTCCATATGAAAGCTATTTATTGTAAGGTTTTTAGGAATTATAGGCATTTCATTTCGAAGATTTTTTGTTCTTTCTTTTAACAATTTTTCAAGTTCTAAGTTCTGTGCCTTTATTTCCTCAATCAATTGCTCATTCCTGCTTAGATCGTTTGTTGCTTTTATTGTCTGATACGTCTGGAATTCCACCACATCACCTTTAAGCTTAATAAGTCCCCTTCCAGGCGTTTCCTCTGGTAAAGCAAAATTATTATTCCCACACCCAAGTGCCTCCTTATACTCATACCTATCCTTAAGACCTAACGGAATACACGTCTTAAAGAGGTCAAATAATCTCTTCGGCATTTCATGTGAACTCATATTTATTGCGGAAATATAAACTAATATCCCCAAAGCTTCTGATGTTTTTAATATATTTTCTAAATCTTTATCAAATCGCCCCTCTGTTCTTTCCCTGAAATTCCCAAAGCCGTCAATGACAATAATTATCGGAGGCATATAGCCATCGTCTTCTACTGTCTTTCCATCCATATATTGCCAATAATTACCATATGCAAGCTGTTCCTTTCTTGAAATAATTATTTCCTTAATATGATTAATTAGTTTCCCAATGTCTTCTTCGTTATCTTCACAAACATAGCCACAGCACATCTTAGAATATATATATGGCCTTAAAAGACCATTTGAAAAATCGATGAAATAAAGGTTGAAAAAATCGTTATATGAATTTGTAATAATTGATTTAGATATGACCGATAACAAAGTACTTTTACCACTTTGTAACCCGCCTAATATGACAAGGTTTCCTGAAACTTTTATATTGTATAGTAACGCCCCTTGTTCTTGATGTGTGGGATTATCATATACCCCTATACCGATTTCAAATCTTTCACCATCTCTTGCGAAATGTTTTCCCTGATTTGAAGGTTTTGTATATATTTCTTTTTCGAGAGGTTTTAGCCACAATGGACTTCCCCTTTTCATTGATACTGTTTCTTGAGCTTTAATAATTGCTTTCGTAACGCTGCTCAATTGACTTTCTACGTTAACTGTATTTTCAGTCTTTTCACCTTCCCTATACTCCTTTCCCTGACAATCTGTGATTTTTAAATACTTTTTCTTTTGCCATACATTGGATTTTTCCATTGTATATGCACCTTGAAAATATGAATAAATTTCATCATTTCCGACCTGCAAAATGGCTCGTCCGGGATTTATAATATTCATAGCATCCGGCGTTTTTATCATCTCCACCGAATCCATTCTATCCTGAACTCGTAAACATATTCGAAATCTTGAATTACTTAAAATATTTTCATCAACAACTCCCGCGGGCTTTTGAGTTGCAAGAATTAAATGCACCCCTAGGCTTCGTCCAACCCTTGCTACACTAATTAACTCTTTCATA
This sequence comes from Lachnospiraceae bacterium, assembly GCA_030523345.1. GTDB lineage: Bacteria > Bacillota > Clostridia > Lachnospirales > Lachnospiraceae > UBA2868. The sequence goes on along the minus strand of JAUNIR010000001.1, from coordinate 95,965 downwards.
AATTCCGGTTCTTCTTTTTTTAATTCCGCAAACTCATCTATTATTATGAAAATGTGCGGCATAGGTTCGTTAACTACTCCAGTTTTATATAACCTCTGATATGAAGATATATTGTTGACCGACACATCATTAAAACGCCTCTGCCTTCTTTCATTTTCAGATTTAACCGAAACCATCGCTCTCTCTATCATTCTCCCCGAAAGATTAGAAATACTTCCCATAACATGAGGCACACTCTCAAACAATTTAGACATTCCACCGCCCTTATAGTCAATCAGGAAAAGTCCAACATCACTTGGCGAGTAATTCATACATAATGCTAAGATAAGCGTTTGCAAAATTTCGCTCTTCCCACTGCCTGTCATGCCAGCAATAAGTCCATGTGGTCCCATACCTTTTTCATGAAGATTCAGTTTAAGAATTTCCCCTGACTCTAATACCCCGATTGGAGCAATAATTTCATCAAAACAATCATTATTAATCCAATTACAAATGATGCTTTCCTCTGTTATTTTTATATCTGTCAGTTCGAAAAATGATATTTTATCTGGTAATTTATATTTTGTTTCAAGTCCTCTTACTCTTACCGACTGAAGTGTTCTCGATATTTCATCTGCCTCCTCTATCGATAATCTGTCAAAATGCACTGATCTGCGTATTTTGTTATCCTTTGTAATATTTAGATAACCGCTAAACTGTGGCTCATGCTGTATTATCAAGCTAGTGCCCACGGGAATCTTGTCAAAGCGATCTGAAACAATGACAAAGTATGTGTTGCATAGAAATGAATACTTTGAAATATCCTTCTCATAACTATCTGTAAAAATAATGGTTATTTTATTCTCGTCGGAACATTCTTCCCTATTGCGAATATCTGCTACATTTTTTATATGCGGCAGAAACCTGATCGACTTAATATTGTCTTTTTCTATTATTTCTGAGTCGAAACTTATTATTATTCTAAGATCTGAAGGTGATATGGAAACTGCTATATTCATAATAACAGATAAAAACAACTCTCCTCGATACCGTTTGTTCTCACTTACAATTGATGTAATTCTGTTCTGCCTTAAATCAACAGTAATTGGGACATCCCTTAAAACCGAATAATTACTCTTAAGCCTTTTGGGTAGTGTTCTAAGGTTATCTTCTGTTATTGAAAACCGATCTTTTGGTATTGATACATTAATGTCACAAGGAATATTTCCTGTACCAAGCCTCACATATAAAAAATCCTCATCTACCGATTCTCTTCCCCATAATAAAAAACTATTTATCCCATCTTTTACGTATTCAAAAATATCTGGATACATTACGCGTAAGCTGCTAATATTCTTGTTATATTTTTCACGAATGGTGTTCTCACAATTTCTAACATACTCTCTATATGCAGACTGCCTTTTCCCTTCATTGATAGTAAGTTGCCGGTGTCTGTTTTTTATGTTGGTAACAGCCATAAAAACTCCAAGCATGGCAGAACACAACGCTGTAACTATTCCCGTATACATAAATGCAGTAGATCCTCCACCTTTATATGCAAGTCTTGACACCGAAAATCCAATAATCATTGGGAATGACATAGTCAATGCAGGCAGCACAGTTGCAAACATTGACTGCTTTTCTTCTATACCCTTTTGCGGTGGTGCATCAAGTTCCACAGTCTCTGTATCAATAGGATAAAATGTTCTTGGTGTTTTTGAAAAATATGAATCCATATAAAAAGATTTAGCAGGTGCAAATTCTTTTGTGTCCCCCTCAGTGTCAGATTTACACCATTTAAGCTTACTCTCAAATCTAACACCATCTGCTGTAAATATAGCAATTTTTTCATCAAGCCAAACTACTTTCACTCCAAATAAGTCTATTTCATCAGAAAATTTTAGCTTAACCTTGTCACCATATCCGGTAAACTTTCCATTTATGTATCCACCATTTTTTCCTTGCATAAAAAGTAGCGTTTCGTTTCTGTTCTTCTCAATCGAAATATGTTCAGAAGATAACTCTTCTATATTGCAATTTAAGTCACATGATGGATTTCTACCGAGACTAATCCTGTTTTTTTCAATGTCAAAAACACCTACCATACAAGCTACTCCAAGAATTACTCTTTATCATCATCACTAAACCATATTGTAAAAATAGCGATTTCCTTGCGAAATGTTCTCGCCGACCGAACCTAAAGTTCAAATTTGAAAAATGTGTAAAATAAAAACCAAATGTGTGACTCTATTTTTATCACACATTTGGTTACTTTGCAATAACTGAATTTAATTTTTTTATTTTAACCTGAATCACCAAGGATTAAATTTCTACTCTAGTGATGCCTCTGCTGACACAACCGCTTCTTCTGATGCCGCTACTGACTCTGTAGCTGCTTCGGTGGCTGCCTCCTTTACCGTCCCTTCCGTCCTTACCGTCTTTTCCATTTCCGGCATTTGCGTCTGCAAGTCTGATATCTATTATTGCATTAATTTTTTCTTCGACTTTTTTATCAATCAACTTCTCAAGTTCCTCAGTTGATATAGTTATTGTGTCTTTACTTACTTGCTCCTCTATACAATAATTCGTTACGCTAATAACTATTTATCACAGACATAGTTGCCAAGAATCTTCATATTGGCAACTTCATGTCTAAGTCCTCTTAGACAATTCTTAACTGCAGAGTCAGAAAGATTTCCATCGAAATCAATAAAGAATCTGTACTCCCAGTTTCTGCCCTCAAGTGGTCTTGACTCGATTCTATTCATGTTAAGATTATTATAAATAAAATGTGAAAGCATCTTATAAAGCGATCCACTCTCGTCTGATACTTCAACACTAATACTAATCTTATTGGCATTCTTTAAGAATATTTTCTGATTAGAAACTATGATGAATCTTGTCGAATTTGTACTTGAATGATTTACACCCTTCTTAAGTATTTCAAGACCATATAGCTTAGCTGCATACTCTGATGCAATTGCCGCCTGTGTCTTATCATTTTCATCAGCCACCTTCTTTGCTGCAAATGCGTTATTCTGCATACTTATCTGCTGCCATGGCATATCCTTAAGGAATCGTGATGATTGCATAAGTGACTGTGGATGAGAATAAACAGTCTGAATGTCATCAAGCTTTGTTCCTGGTAATGCCATAAGACAATGCTCTATTTTTATAATCTGTTCACCTACAATATAGTTCTCAAATTCATCTAACAAATCATATATTTCATTTACAGCACCAGCTGTTGAATTTTCAATTGGTAATACGGCAAAATCTGCACTTCCCTCATCGATTGCAAGCATTGCATCTCTAAATGTATCTACATGGAAGCTGTTAATATTATCTCCGAAGTACTCAACCATTGCAGCCTGAGAATACGCGCCCTCAGCCCCCTGGAATACTACTCTTGCTTTACCTGTATCAAGCTTATCAACCTCGATAAATGGAAGCTTACCTAAAGCACCATGATCATCTAAGAGTCCATACTGTAGCTTTCGGCTCATTGCCATAATCTGCTCAAATAACTCCTCAATACCATGAGAATTAAAATCATTATGTGTAAGTGATTTTACCTTTTTGATTTTTTCTTTCTCTCGCTCCTTGTCAAAAACCTGCTTGCCGTTTTCAATCTTATACTCTGCTACCTGCTTACAGATTTCCATTCTATCTTCATAGAGTTTTACTATTTCTTTATCAATAACGTCTATTTTGTCTCTTAACTCAAGTAAATCCATTTTTTCATCCCTTTATCTATTTTATGTAAACCTTTTTCAATATATGAATAAAGGCCGCTGCGATTTATCACACCGACCCTTATTATACTAAAAAACATTAAATATGTCTAAACACTTTTGCTGTGCAAAAAAAACAAAAATAAACGCACTTTTCGCAGGTATCCTCGTATTATCATCAGCTACTTTTTTATCTCGGTTCATAGTAATTTATAGTGTCAAACAAAACATAATCTTTACCCGACAATATTAACTCTTTAAAATCATTAATATCCTTAAGTCTTTTCTTTGTTCTTATTCCGCCACCAATAATATCTGTTTTATGTACGTCAGATCCTGCTGTCATAGGAAGTCCCAATTTCTTAGCATATTCTCTTGCTCTTTCGTCAAATTCAGGATGAAGTTCATGTTCGCTTGCACTACCTGTATGAGATGCGTTAACTCCCTCAACTGCATCTATGTGTTCAGGAAAGAGTCTAATTTCAGGAATATAGCTTTCTTCTCTAAACGGATGGGCATGAACAACAATTCCACCGCCTCCGTGAATGATATCAAACTGCTCCTCTATTGATGCTGTCTTAAGTTCTGAATGCTCCTTAATAAATTCTTCATCAACACCATATATCAGGAACTCAGTCCCTTTATATCCTGCCTCATATCCGAAGAAAACATCAATTCCTATTTCATCGCCTATATTCTTAGCTCTTCTGTATGCATCACAATATGCCGTAACCCAGTCCTTCCACGGAAGAGTTCTGTCTATGCAAGTATTTCCTCCCCAATTATGATCAGTAATAATAATTCCTGTATAGCCATACTCCTTACAAGCAATCGCCATATCCTCTGGCGTTGACTTTCCACAAGCTGAGGAAGCATTTGTATGTAAATGTGTCTCATAAAAATAAGGGTATTCTCTTAATATATAATCACAATCCATTTTATGTTAACCTTTAATCACTTCTATAATCTGCTTATTCAATGACATCATATTTCCGTAAGGATTTAATATTACCCCTTCAACCTCTGGACTCTTTAGTGCCATATCGAAAAGCGCTGCAATATCTGCTAAAAAGCCTGACATAACATTCGCTTTTCCCTTCATTTCCTCGTCAAATGATGTAAATGCAACAAACCATTTTTTTCCGTTAAAATCAACAGTTTTTAATGACAAATTTGTGTCGCTTGTCCCAGTATCTACTGCCACAACAAACTGTCCATTTTCCAGTGTTCTCTTACGGATTACTGTCAGTACTGCCGCCAAACTTTCATCTGTGAAGCTATCCTTTAGCGACTTTATTCCTTCTTCTATTTTCTCATTACCCTTTAGGCCCTTATCTGTCATCTACTCAACACCTTTTAATGCATCAACCATATTTATAGTTTTTACTTTACCAGAAAACATGAAATTAACAAGTATTGACACAGCAAAAGTTCCGCCTATTGAGTAAACGTATGTCATAACTGAGTATAATGGCTTCATGTCTAACTGTTCACCCAACGTCGTGCAAAGTGCAGCCATCATAAGCTTTCCAAGAGGAATTCCTAAAACAATTCCCATTGCAGTAATCCATATGTTTTGTTCCTGAAGAATATTTCTAATTTTTCTACTTTTAAATCCTAAAACTTTAAGTGTTGCAACTTCTCTAGTTTTTTCTGTAAATGATAAAATTCCAAGATTATAAAGGACAATAATTCCAAGAAGGACCGCGCAAAACACGAGTAACACTACCATCTGATTCATCATCTCTAATGACTTTGAGAGTGACTCCTTCAGATCCATAAGAGAAACTACTGACATAATGTTGTCATCGTCATCTACTAATCTCTTTGGAACAGAAGCTCTAGTAACCATTATCGATGGATTAAAAGTATATTCTAGTGATTCATAAGTATCTTCTGTCATTACTATGCCTTGTTCGACACTATTCCTTATCACCTGATCAATTCGCGTATACTGCCACTTATCATCACCAGTGAGATGCCACTTTATAAAACTTCCCTCAGAAACCCTTAATGTATCACACATTTTACCGGTAACTGCGATTCCGTTCTTTTTTAATTTTGTTGGTCTGAATTCCTTGTCTAGTACATGCACGTATGGCCCTGATTCAATGACTTTCAACGAACCATTCATTTTGTATGTATCAGAGGCCACTTCTATTGATTCATTTTGAATAAGTTGTGCCTTATATTTTTTTGCATATTCTTCCTTTGTAAGATTGTCTACATCTATTTCAAACCCAACTTGTGTAGTATATGTATTTATCTCCTTGTACTGATTGTCCATAATTCCATCAAAAGAATCTGCCATTGAAAAAGCAGCAATCATAATCATCGCACAACCGGCAATTCCAATTATACCCATCAATGTACGAATTTTATTTCTTAATATATCTCTAAAATTCCACTGTGTAGAGAACGGTAACTTCTGCCATATAAAACTACGCTCAAATATATTTGCCTTTGAAAATTTAGGTGCCTCTGGTTTAAGTGTAATTGCAGGCATATCTTTAAGCTGCTTTCTACACGAAAGAAGGCTTACTATAAATGCCACCGCAACAGAAAAAACAATTCCATACAACGAAAAAGTAGTAAACACTCCATGCATCGGAGGTGTTATGTATGATCCTTCAAACATTTTAAAAATCCATGCTGGGAATCCAATCATGCCAACCTCTGCGCCTAATATATCTCCCACCGCGGTAATTATTACACCATAAGATATATAGTGAAGTGTAATTGTCCTTTTGGAAAATCCTAGTGCTTTGAGTGTTCCTATCTGGGTTCTTTGATTTGCCGTAACTCTTGTCATAGTCGTAATTATTCCTAAAAATGCTATTAACAAAAATACGATAGAAAACATCACTCCCATAGCCTTGTGCTGAATCATCTCATCATCAAAGGTTGCATAGCTCATGTTCTGTCTTCTGGTTGATACAACTACATCTTTTCTATCAAGAACTTTCTCAATTTTTGCCTTTCCTTCATTTGTAGATGAAACGCTATCAATTATCAGCTGATTATAAACAATATG